>JAQVOX010000011.1 GCA_028702435.1 Desulfotomaculaceae bacterium
GCGTTAATCACACTGACCACAGCCACGACTATGCAATTAAAAACACATCAAAATTAACACAGCGGCTCAATTTTGGTGTTCGCTTAAAATCTCAAATAACGTGTCTTGACAAAGGGGTCCACTTCATATTGACAGGCAGGCCACCCTTACCTTTTGATTCATGCTGGCACCAACTCCGAATAAAATAGCCCGCGAACCGCATCTCAGTAATGACACTGATGTAGTCCCACGGGCGGAACCTCTGACTGATAGCCCAGCCGATTTTTCCAGTCTGACTTATTAAAAAATTATAACATAAGACACCAGTTACGACAACTAATGTCCAAGCTCTTAATAAAAACAAATTTGACATAAACAAGATATAACATTTAGAATAAACAGAGCTATTATAAAAAATAAAATATATAATTAATGTGAGGTGAGGCTATGATCCCGGTCAAAGTGAAAGAACTAGTCTGTGATTTAATGATGAATCCTGTAGTTTTATTAATTGACGAAGATGAGGAAAAAGCGTTGCCGATCTGGGTGGGACCCTTTGAAGCGCAATCTATTTCACTTGCCCTTCAAGGGATTTGTCCTGAGCGGCCGCTGACGCATGATCTGCTGATGGGGATCTGTGAGCGGCTGGAGACCAGGTTAATTATGGTTATCATTAGCGACGTAATTGATGGAAACTACCTGGCAGAGTTGCACTTATGGCGTCGCAATAAAGAAATAGTCATAGACGCCCGGCCTAGTGACGCCATCGCCCTGGCTGTTCGTGCCCAGGCGCCAATATATTTGAGCGATAAAGTCGCTCAAGACTCTCTGGCGATTGATGACCTGCTTAATGAGGAGCAGCAACAGGAGTTTAGAAAAATTTTAGAGTCCGGCCGGTCTGGTGCAACAAAGAAAGTTGTTCACTAATAATAGGCGCCGGCTCTTGTTCTATGCGGTTACTGCGGTACCCTTAGTTAAAATTTTTAGCCGGCCTCAACAACTGGCTGGCGTGGCGCCGGGTTATTTCAGTAACTTCCTTACCCCCTAGCATTTTTGCCAGCTCTTCAACCCTTCCTTTCAGATCAAGCGTTTCCACTTTTGTGACCGTGCGGTTACCAGCCAGTCGCTTGCTTACCAGGTGGTGTACATTGGCATAGCCCGCTATTTGGGGTGCGTGGGTGACGCATATAACCTGGCGGGTTCTACTGATTTTAGCCAGCTTTTCCGCTACGGCGTACAGTGTCCGGCCACCAATACCAGTGTCTACTTCATCAAAAATCAGGACTGGGATTTCATCAACACTAGCCAGCAATGCCTTCAGGGTGAGCATAATTCTGGATAGCTCTCCACCCGAGGCAATTTTTATTAGCGGCTTTAACGGCTCTCCGGGGTTTGGCGAGATCCGGAAGTCTACCCGCTCCGACCCTAAGCGGGAGGGCCCGTCTAATTGCGTAAAGGCTACCTGGAACTCTACCCGCCCCATTTCCAGGCCGGCCAGCTCTCGGGACACCTCATCTTCAAGTTTATTGGCAGCCTTTTGGCGGGCTGCTCTTAAATTCATTGCTGCGCTTCGATAAGCCTCTTCAAGTATTTTAAGTTTTTTGCCCGTAGACTCAGTATTTTCCGATACACTCTCCAGTTGCTCAAGTTCACCCCTAGCAAAGTCTAGGTAGTGTAATATCTCCTCAATGCTTTTTGTATATTTTTTTTTCAAGGATCCCAAGACTTCCAGTCTTTCCTCCACCACATCCAACCGCTGCGGGTTATGTTCCACCGTGTCACGAAAGTCGATCAACTCGCGAGCGCTGTCCTCTACCTGGTAAAACACACTTTCCAAAGTTTTCTGGACAAATTCCAGGCGGTCATCCAAGAGTGCCAGCTTTTTTACCGACTCAAGGCTGCGGGATAGTAAGTCCGTTACCGAGTGTTGCCCTTGACTTCCTTCATAGAGCAGGGAATAAGTCTCACTGGCTAGAAGGTTTATTTTTTCCGCATTGACCAGTAGCTTCTTCTCCGCTAGCAATTGGTTGTCTTCTCCTATCTTCGGATCAACCAGCTCAATCTCCTTGATCCGGTAGCGCAGCAACTCAGCCTGCCGGCTCCTTTCAGCCGCGCTGTTGCAGAGTTGCTCATAGGTTTCGAGAGTCTCCTTCCACCGGGCGTATGCGGTGCTTACTTCTGTTAATGCTTCGAGAAGCGGTAGGCTGCCAAACCGGTCAAGCAGGTAGAGGTGACGCTCCCAATCGAGCAGAGAGTGCTGTTCGTGCTGAACGTGCAGGTCTACCAGGCAGCGCCCCACTACCCGGAACAAGCTTAAGGTTACCACCTGCCCGTTCAGGCGGCAGGTATTCTTGCCGGAACTGTTTATTTCTCTAGACATAATCAAAATACCGTCAGCAGGCACCTCAATGCCTTGCTGTTCAAGAGGTAAAATAATACTTTTATTCTCACCGATATCAAAAGTAGCCTGGACCAGCGCTTTTTCTGAACCGGAGCGAATTTGCCCACCCGCAGCCCGGCCACCCAGGGCAACCTGCAAGGCGTTAATAATGATGGACTTTCCTGATCCGGTTTCTCCAGTAAGGATATTAAAGCCGGATTGAAAGTCTATTGTTAGCAAGTCAATTAGCATAAAATTTTTTACATATAGATGTAGTAGCATTTTTACCCCCTGATCAGGTTCTCAAACCTTTTCTGCATAGATAAAGCCAACTTCTTTGGCTTGATCACCACCAGAATCGTGTCATCCCCGCCCACAGTGCCGATTATTTCCTCCCAACCGGCCTGATCTATCGCCAGGGCTACAGCCTGTGCACCGCCAGGGTAGGTTCTAATCACAATCAGGTTTTCGCTAAGTTCAACCCCTATTACTGATTCGCGGAAAATACGACCTAGGCGGTTCTCTGCGCTGGAGACAGACTGATCAGCAGGCAATATGTATCTGAAAAGATGTTTTCCACAGGATGTTTTTATTATTCCAAGTTCTTTAATATCTCTAGAAATTGTTGCTTGAGTCACATTAAGACCAGAGTTCTTTAGCATAGCAGCAAGCTCCCTCTGATTTTCGATTTTCTCCCGCCCAATAATTTCAAGGATTTCGCACTGCCGCCTGGCTTTCATCAGTTTCACCGGCTTCCTTCCTCGATCAAGATAACAACCGGCGCATTACCTGCGCGGTTAACCATGCTTATTTTAATTACACTATAAAGAGCATGGTCGAGGCACGAGGCAAATTGAATGACAGCGTTGCACTCTGCTTCACCACCCGGGTGACCAGGATAACCGACCAGGCCGATCCTTCCCCCCCGGCTCAGCAGGCCGATTGCAGCTCGCAATGAGGCAATAGTTGTTTCCGGCTGAGTGATCAACTCATGGCTGGCACCTGGCAGGTAACCCAGGTTATACAGTACGGCGTCTACCGGACCACAAACTAGCCTGTCCATTTCCTCATGGCCTGCCTGAAAAAGCGTGACCTGCCAGGCAAGGCTGTGCTCTTCAAGCAACTTACGCGTCTTAAGTAATGCCTGCTCTTGTACGTCAAAAGCGTAGACCCGTCCGGCAGGCCCAACCTGCCGGGTCAGAAAAAGGGTATCGTACCCGTTTCCCGCAGTCGCATCAACCGCTGTCCCGCCGTGTGTTAAAACCTCACCGATAAACAGGTGCGCCAAGTGGACTGCGCTCCTCAGACCCTTATTCACTGATGCGCCCACTTTCTTCTTTTAATTTTTTTCTAAGCACATCAAAAAAGCCCCGCCCCTGCAGTCTGATAAAATTGGCCTTCTTGGCAGCACGATTAATCACAACCTGATCGTGCTGCTGCAACCGGAAGCCGCGCTGGCCATCCATAGTAAGCTTTACTTCCTTGCCGGAGAGAACCACCACTTTGATCACGCTTTCCGGTGCAACCACCAGCGGCCTGGCCCAAAGGGTGTGGGGGCAAATCGGGGTAATTAGCATTAAATCCAGGTCAGGGGTTACCAGGGGGCCACCGGCTGACAGTGAATAGGCCGTTGAGCCCGTAGGACTGGCTACAATCAGGCCATCAGCAGGATAAGTATTGACATACTGCTCATTGACATACGTTTCTAAAATAATTAGCCTGGCTAAGGCGCCTTTAGTGATCACGGCATCATTCAAGCCGACAAATTGTTCTACAACCTGACCATCCCGGTATACCTGCGCCTCCAGCATCATCCGCTCGTCAATAATATACTGCCCGCTGAGAAGCTTTTCCAAGGCAGGTAAAACCTCAGGTAAGTCAATTTCAGTCAGGAAGCCCAGGTGGCCAAAATTGACCCCAATAATTGGTGTTCCCGCTGATACTATATTCCTGGTTGTCCTGAGTAGGGTGCCGTCTCCCCCAAAAACAATGACACACTCAGCCTGCTCAGCCAGGCTTTTCGGCGTTGTTCCCAGCCTGGCCAGACCAATGGACCCGGCTGCGGCCTCTTCGACCAGCACCTTGCAGCCCCTGTCCTCAAGCCAGCGGACAACCTCTCCAACCAGGGACACAACACCCTTTTTTTTTGAATTAACCATCAGACCAATTTTTTTCATTTCAGGAGACCTCCCAGAAACCGGCTCAAGTATTAGTATAGCTCGGCATGAGCGCGTTCAACTACTATTTGTGGATCATAGGGACGCTTGACGCTTTTTTTTACAAAATAAACCAGGAACTCGATATTTCCCTCGGGACCGGTAACCGGTGAGAAATCAAGCCCGGCCACAAACCACCCTAACGCATTGATCAGACCGGTAATCTCCTGGAGCACCTCCAGGTGCACCGAAGCATCCCGGACCACCCCTTTTTTGCCCACTTTTTCCCGGCCGGCCTCAAACTGGGGCTTAATCAGCGCAACCCCTGCCGCTTCGGGGTGAGTGAGCCCTCCTAGCTGGGACAAAAACTTACTTAACGAGATGAATGATACATCAATAGTTACAAAATCCGGTGTTTCAGTCAGCGCCTCTGCCGTAAGATAACGAATATTAGTACGTTCGAGCACTACCACCCGTGGGTCGTTTCTCAGTGACCAGGCTAACTGGCCATATCCCACATCGACTGCATAAACCAGCCTCGCCCCGTGTTTTAGCGCGCAATCAGTAAAACCGCCGGTAGAGGCTCCGACATCAAGCACAACTTTATGATAAAGGTTGAGGTTAAAAACCTTAATCGCTTTCTCCAGCTTTAGCCCGCCGCGACTAACATAAGGAACCGCATTGCCCCGTACCTCGAGCTTAGCGTCCAGGCTAACCGCACGCCCCGGTTTGTCCGCCAGTTCGTTATTCACATACACAAGGCCGGCCATCACCGCTGCCCGGGCCTTCTCACGGCTTTCGCACAGTCCTTTCTCATAAAGCCGGACATCCAGCCTTTGCTTCTTCTGGGTCAAATATAATACCCCCGCACTAGGCCTAAGCTTAGTCAGAAACTGCCTTTAGCTTTCTAATTCGGCTTTTGGCCCCATACATTTCGATTATTTTTCTTACTAGCTGCCCCACGGACAGACCATACTGTTCCATCAGTAAGGAATGATTGCCATGCTCAACAAAATTATCGGGAATACCAAAGCGGTGCACCACCACTCCTTTTATCCTCCGAGAGGATAATAACTCCAGCACCGCGCTACCAAACCCGCCCTGCAGCACATGTTCTTCCAGCGTAAATACTCTTCTAGTGTGGGCAGCGTATTTTAGAATGCACTCCTCATCGAGAGGTTTAATAAAGCGGGCGTTAATCACTGTGGCCTTGATGCCCCAATCTAAGAGTAGCCTGGCAACCTCCTCTGCCCGGCTAACCATGCTTCCCACTGCCAGCAGGGTCAGGTCGGACCCCTCACGGAGCACTTCCGCCTGTCCGATTGGAAGCACTCTCCAAACTTCATCTATTTTTACCCCAAGCCCTGCCCCCCGCGGGTATCGAACAACTGCCGGCCCGGGATGGTCAATAGCTGTGGCCAGCATATGTTGAAGCTCATTCTCATCTTTAGGCGCCATCATAATCAAGTTGGGAATTGGTCTTAAAAAGGAAAAGTCAAAAAGCCCATGGTGTGTTGGACCGTCGTCACCGACTATACCGGCGCGGTCAATTGCAAAAGTGACCGGCAGGTTTTGCAGGCAGATGTCATGCAGAATTTGATCGTAAGCCCTTTGCAGGAAGGTAGAATAGATAGCCACTACCGGGTGGTAGCCTCCGGCAGCAAGACCGGCGGCCAGCGTCACCCCGTGCTGCTCAGCGATACCCACATCAAAAAAACGCTCGGAATAAATCTTAGCAAATTTGGTTAAGCCGGTGCCGCCCGGCATGGCCGCGGTAATAGCAAGTAGCTTGGAATTTTTCGCTGCCAGCCCAATCATGGTTTTACCAAATATCTCCGTATAAGAGGGGGCACTGCTGTTTTTAACAATCTTGCCACTGGTAATATCAAATGGGCCAACGCCGTGAAATTGATCCGGGTTATCCTCAGCCGGCCGGTATCCCTTTCCTTTTTTTGTTAGAATATGTACCAGTACGGGGCCTTTAATCAACCTGGCACTCTGCAGAACAGTGGTAACCGCCTTAATGTCATGCCCGTCAATAGGTCCCAGGTAAAAAAAACCAAGCTCTTCAAAAATCATTCCCGGCACAACCAGATATTTTAAACTATCCTTTAGTCTTTCCCCTAGACGTAATAGGGTAGGGCCAATAGGCATTTTGCGCAGGAGTTGTTCTATTTCTTCCTTGCCCCTAGAATACATCGGATCAGTGCGCAGGCGGTTTAAGTAATTGGACATCGCCCCGACATTATGAGCAATAGACATTTCGTTATCGTTTAAGATCACAATTAAGTCTTTTTTCAAATGACCGGCGTGGTTAAGTGCCTCAAAGGACATCCCCCCGGTCATGGCGCCGTCACCGATGACAGCTATTACCGAATAGCTGTCCCCTTTTAAGTCTCTGGCTATCGCCATGCCCAGGGCAGCGGAAATTGAGGTGCTGCTATGCCCCGTTCCGAAGGCGTCGTGGATACTTTCGCAGGGACGGGGGAAACCGCTGAGCCCGCCAAACTGGCGTAGGGTTCCAAATTTACTAAAGCGGCCGGTCAGCATCTTGTGAACATAGCACTGGTGCCCCACGTCCCAGACAATCTTGTCGGCAGGTGAGATAAAAACGCGGTGCATGGCTAGGGTCAGCTCCACCACTCCCAAATTTGGGGCCAAGTGTCCTCCGTTTTTGGCCACGGTCTCGATAATCTCCTGGCGAATTTCTGCAGCTAAGGCCTGCATTTGGGTCATATTTAATGAATGAATATCCTGGGGGCAGTGGACATTATTTAAATAACTGCTCATAATTTACCCACCTTCTGCCTAGTCTTAAATCCCCGGCGCTTCTGAAACGGACTATAGCCTGTTAAATTCTCAATTTTTGCCATAATTTTTCCAACAAAAAAGATAACTTCATTTGGGTAGGTTAAGGAAATCTTCTTTCCAGCCGCCTTACCGGTTACAATTAAAACAGAAATAAGGGCGGTAAACAGCACATTCAGCCAAAACTGTTCGAGCTGCAGTCCCGCCCTCACGATTTGGACCACAATTGAGATCCCAAGCGCGCCGCTAACTGTAGTGGTTATGTCACCAATAATATCATTGGCGATGTTGGCAACCTTATCGGCATTTTTAATTAATTGTAACCCCTGAGTGGCGCCCTCAATCCGTTTAGCCGCCTTGGCATTAAAAGGGGCATGTGATGCAGCTGTCACGGCTGTACCGACTAGATCCGCAGCTATGTTGATTAAGATGATTCCAATTAAAAAAACAAAAGCCAAGACTAAGCTGTTTAATTTTGAAGCAAAGATTTCTGATAGCCAGCTAAAAAGAACCGCAAAAATAAATGAACCAATGCCTGCAAATAAAATATATCTACCTGTAACTGTAGATTTATTATTGCCCAATAAATTCACCTCACATTGTATCAGCAGGCGGGTTATTTTAAAATATTATTCATAAAAACCACGAATTTTACTGTGAGTTAATATGTATAAAGATAAGTGACAGCATGCCGGGTAAATATTGTGGCTTAGGTCTAGCAGGTTTTCCCAAACACTTACCGGCTGTCACCAAACCGGCGGTTTCCCTTTAAATCTGTTTCCGGCCGTTACCGGTACCGGGGCTAGATTACCACTTAGTCCACACTTTAATCCCCAACCTGCTCCGGTATCCCGGACAGCCTAGGAGTTTTCCTCAGCAGATGTTACCTTTTCTAGCCTCTTTTGCAACAAGGGTTTCAATCAACAAGTTAACCTTTCATGGGCCCATGTCCGGTACTTGTAAAGCAGAAATCCACCGTTGTCACTCAAGGCAGGCTACACTGCACGCAGCTTTGACCACATGCAGGTTTAACCCCAAGCCATAGATTAGCACACCGCCTTCGCAAGCGGTGTGACTTCCCCTACATACTTGGGTCTCCACGAGGGCAGGGTCAACGCCTGCATGCCATTGCAGATCGCCCTACCCCCTTAACCCCCAGTACCAACCCCCGACTGGGCGTCAGCAGCCAGCACCAGGAACTTCATCGATGTGCCCTTAACGGATTTTTAGGCCCGCCTTCAAAAAGGAAGATCTGACTAGGATACTGAGTCACTTATCGAATAAAGCATTTAAACATTATAATTATAACAAAACAACTAATATCTATCAAACACCGTTATCACTTTTTATAAGCATTAGAAAACAACATCAACTCGCAGCCGTGCTTTTGTCTACCGTTTAGTAGCAGCCGCTTTAGACAGGGGCAGTTATCTCATTTTAGCGCCGGCGGTTAATTACAAACCAAACCAATTGCCTTAAAAAATCCGCTTCACCGCCAAAACTCTCAAGAGCTGCCAGAGCCTCTGCCGTAGCCTGCTGCGCCTTGCCTCTGGCCTGTTCAATACCAAAAACAGAGGTATATGTAACTTTTTTATTTTTGAAATCGCTTCCGACTGGTTTTCCTAATACTGCTTCATCGCCCTCTACATCAAGGATGTCATCTTTAATCTGAAAAGCAAGCCCCAGGTGCTTGGCATACCTGGTCAGTTCCGCAAGCTTTCTTTCTTCCGCTCCGGCCAGGATCGCCCCGGTCCGCACCGCAGCCCGGTAAAGTGCGCCGGTCTTATGTTTATGGATATACTCGAGCGTGCTTGCAGTGATGCTTTCCCCGGCAGAAAAGGTATCAACAACCTGCCCGCCGATCATGCCAAAGGTGCCTGCTGCAGAGGCAATTTCACTAATTACTTTCACCACATTCGCCGGGCTAGCGTTGCCGAGTGCCGCCAGTAAAGAAAAAGCCAGGGTCAATAAAGCGTCGCCCGCCAGGACGGCTATCGCCTCACCGTAGACTTTGTGGCTGGTAGGCTTGCCCCTGCGGTAGTCGTCGTTGTCCATAGCCGGCAAATCATCATGGATTAACGAGTAGCAATGAATCATTTCCAGGGCACAGGCAGCAGGCAGCACATCCTCCGCTTGCCCTCCCACTACTTCAGCCACAGCCAGCACCAGCACCGGCCTAATCCTTTTTCCACCACTCTTGACACTATACCGCATAGCCTGGTGGATCAATGGCGGGTAAGCATCAGCCGGCGGCAGATAAAGTTCAAGGGCCTCGTCAACAACAAGCGCCCTTTTCATCAATACTTCTTCAAAATCCACCGTTTTTCCCTCCGGAGGCCATATTAGCCGCATCGATTTCCTTTAGGCTAATATCTCCTTTTTCATTGGCTGTCAGTATAGCTATGCGCTGCTCTGCCATCGTAAGGCGCTCATTACAGATACGGGAGTGCTCAATTCCCTCAGCAAACAGCTCTAAGGCCCTCTCCAGGGGTAGTTGCCCACCCTCTAGTTCCCGCACTACTTCTTCTAAGCGCGCAATCGCTAGCTCAAAAGTGATCTTCTCGGCTTTAGCCGCCATAAGCTTCCTCCAAGTGTTATTTTTTACTCTCGATAAAGACTGTTTATTCTCTCCTGCACCACAGTCATAACTATAGCCTTCAACTGTCTGGCCTCAAATTGGATCATTTCTTTTCTGGCAACAATTTTTTGCACATAGTCCTTGTCCTTAATCATTGCAGTGTTAATATCTGCGCTTAAAAGCACACCGCTGATGGCCGCCTCGGTGGCCACGGCACCTACCCCGACATCACTGATCACCTGCTTATTACCAATGGTAGACAGCTTAGCGGCTATCCGGAGCGCTTCCAGACAGACGCGGGCGATTTCCAGGGGAGTCTCCGTTGCGCTCTTCAGAGCGTTCTGAATGGCCTCTCCGCGTGCTTTTATTTCATCGTCGGTGTTTTTGGGCAACCGGGTAGCAGCTATATAATTCTCAAAAGCCGACATATCTTCATCAACCAATTTTTCCAGCTGCTGTATCAAGTTATTAGCAGTATCCAGGATCTCATTAACCTGGTGCCCTACTTCCTCTTCCTTTATTTTTCCAGCAGTTAGCCGGCAGACCATAGCAATCATCGCCAGTCCAAAATTTGCTACTATGGCTGAAACACTACCACCACCAGGGACAGGTTTGCTGGAAGCAGAAAGCTCAATTACTTCCCTTAAGGTTTTATTATAGATATCACTCACGGCTTTATCTCCACTAATTTATTGTGTCTTAACTTAACTAATTATTCTAAAGCTGGCGGGTTCTCTTGGTTCTAAAAGAAGCTCCGCTCCAAACTAAAGTTCCCAACAAGTTATAAAATATGTAAATTCTATGTAAATTTTTTTTGCAGCTGAATTGCCTTAAGCAGGTTTCTCTGAAGCATGACCGTTGTCAGGCTACCAACACCACCTGGTACCGGCGAAACTGCGCTGGCTACCATGCAGACGTTTTCAAAGTCAACGTCCCCACAAATACCTCCACCGGGCTTTTCATTAATACCGGCATCAATTACCACTGCGCCTGGCCCAACTAAATCAGCAGTGATCAGCCCGGCCTTACCAGCAGCCACGATCAGAATATCAGCCTGGCGGGTATGCTTTTTAAGCTCTTTAGTTCTAGTGTGGCAAATAGTAACAGTAGCATTATGTTTAAGCAGCATAAATACCAGGGGCTTACCCACAGTTTCACCACGGCCTACCAGCACAGTGTGCTTTCCCGCCAGCCCGATCCCGCTTTGCAATAGTAATTCAATACAACTTTGCGGGGTAGCTGGAAAAAGTCCGTCACCGTTACTGAGCAGGTAGCCCCGGTTGACCGGGTGGACCCCGTCTACATCTTTAACCGGCAATATTGCTTCAATAATTTTTTGTTTGTTTATTCTTATTGGCAGGGGCAGCTCAAGCATTATGCCGTGGATATTCTTATCCAAATTTAGCCTGCGAATCAGGTCTAACAGTTCACCCTCGGGAGTATCTTCTGCTAGGGTATGCATTTCGAAGTCAATACCGGCCATGACGCAGGCCTTTTCTTTTGAGCGGGCATAGACCTCCGACGCTAGGTCTTTGCCCACCAGGACCACAGACAACTTGGGTATAATCCCCTCATGCTTAAGCAGGATTACCTCTCTCATCACTCTTTCACTGATTGAGGCGGCAATTTGCTTGCCTCCGATTATATTTGCCATTTGCTTCTTCATCTTTATCTTTTTACACCTCTGTAGCTTCAACCACACATTGTAAAGATCCTTGATGCAGGCGGACAGCTAGTTTATCACCGGGTTCAACATCTCCGGCGCTTCTGATCACATGCGCGCCATCCGATGTGGCACAGATACTGTACCCCCTGGCTAAAGTAGCCAGGGGGCTTAAAGTATTCAATTGTGCCGTTAATGCCGCCAGCCGGTTGCCTGTGTGCCTTACTGTACCATGAGCTTCCTGAACCAGACGGTGGTATAAAAAATCGACCATCTGCTGCCTGGCGCTGCAAATATTATCCACCGGACGGGTAAAAAAGCGATTGCTCAAACAGAGATTCAGGCGTTGACGTCCAGTGCTAATTTTTTCCTCTACAGCGCGCGCAAGCCTATCTTGAACCGCACGCAAGTAGCGCTCCATCTCTTTACGATCAGGCACAGCCATTTCCGCCGCGGCTGATGGAGTAGCGGCCCGGGCGTCGGCCACAAAGTCGGCTATAGTAAAGTCTGTCTCATGCCCCACCGCTGAAATGACCGGAACCCTAGACAGAAAAATACTCCTGGCGACTACTTCTGTATTAAAAGCCCATAGTTCCTCAAGTGAGCCGCCACCCCTACCGACAATAATTAGATCGATCCCGTCCAGCTGGTTTAATAGCTGGATACCTTTAGATATAGAAAGGGCCGCCCCCTCACCCTGGACTAATGCCGGCGCTAGAATAATTTCCAGGCCGGTCCAACGGCGTCTGATAATTTCTACCAGATCCCGTACTGCCGCACCGGTGGGTGAGGTAACAATTCCGATGCGGTGCGGCAATAAGGGCAAAGACTTTTTATATTTAGCATCAAACAGGCCTTCATGCTGCAGCCTGGCTTTGAGCTGCTCAAATGCTCTAAACAGGGTGCCGTCTCCCTCCGGCTCCATTTCTTCCGCATAGAGCTGGTATACGCCGTCACGCTCAAACACAGAAATATAACCGCGCACGGTCACGGCCATACCGTTTTCCGGCCTGAAAGGTACTTTACAGCTACGGGATCGGAACATCACTGTTTTTACACAGCTATGCTCGTCCTTCAAAGTAAAGTAAAGGTGCCCTGAAGAAGCGGCCTTGTAGTTGGATATTTCTCCTTTTACCCATACGTTAGCCATCAGGTAGTCTTTTTCAATTAATAAGCCGATATGCTTTGTTAGCTCTTGCACGGTTAATACCCGCACTAGCTTGTCTCCTCACATCATAACAAATTAATTACTTCTGGCTCAGGTAAGCGTGGATTGAATTTGCCGCAGTACGTCCTGCACCCATGGCTAAAATAACAGTAGCAGCCCCGGTTACTACATCACCGCCGGCATATACGCCGGGCTTCGAGGTGGCTCCGGTTTCCAGGTTAGCTATAATATTGCCTCTTTTATTACATTCCAGCCCTTTGGTTGTCCTCGGTACCAGCGGGTTCGGACCCTGGCCGATAGCTACTACCACTATGTCAACATCAATCATAAACTCCGAGCCCTCGATTGGAACCGGGCTGCGGCGGCCTGAGGCATCCGGCTCACCCAATTCATAGCGCAGGCACTCCATGCCGGTGACCCAGTAGTTATCATCATAATGAATTTTAGTCGGGCTGGTTAAAAAGGCAAATTTGACGCCCTCTTCCTCAGCATGCTCCGCTTCTTCATGCCGGGCCGGCAACTCGTTCTTAGACCGCCGATAAACAATCCACGATTCTTCGGCGCCCAAGCGCAAAGCGGTGCGAGCAGCGTCCATAGCCACATTACCGCCACCTAGTACGGCTACTTTTCTCCCCACGCGAATAGGTGTGTCGTTTTCGGGGAATTTGTAGGCTTTCATCAAATTGGTCCGGGTCAGAAACTCGTTAGCTGAATAGACACCGCAGGCGTTTTCGCCAGGGATGTTCATAAAGTAAGGCAGCCCTGCACCCGTGCCGATAAAGGCTGCATCAAAGCCGCCTTCTTCCATTAGCTGATCGACAGTGGCAAATTTACCCACCACAGCATTGACCTGGATTTCAACACCCAGCTTCTTCAAATTCTGTATCTCAGCTTGCACTACCGCCTTGGGCAAACGGAACTCAGGGATGCCGTACATCAGCACGCCGCCGGCCACATGCAAAGCCTCAAAAATCGTTACCTGATGGCCTAGCTTGGCCAAGTCGGCAGCACAAGTTAAGCTTGACGGTCCGGACCCGATAATAGCAACTTTTTTGCCGGTTGGCTCAGCTACTTGTTGCGGCAAAACTCCGTTGGCCAACTCCCAGTCGGCGCAGAAACGCTCGATCCGGCCGATCCCAACCGGTTCATTTTTCTTTCCAACGGTGCAATATTTCTCACACTGGTTTTCCTGGGGACAAACCCGGCCACAAACAGCGGGCAGGGCGTTTTTCTCTTTAAGCTTTTTGATTGCGCCGGCAAAATCCCGCTCAGCGGCGAGTTTAATAAAAGCCGGAATATCAACTTCTACAGGACAGCCCTCGCGGCAGGGCTCTTTTTTACACTGCAGGCAGCGGCTCGCCTCGGCAACCACTGTTTCCTCATCATAGCCCAACGCGACTTCGTTGAAGTTTTTAGCGCGCACAATAGGATCCTGCGTCGGCATCGGGTGTTTCTTAGGAATAATCGCCATTATTTGCCACCTCCGCAACTACAAGTACATTGATGATATTGATCCATAGCAACTTGCTCCTGTTCTTTATAAATAACTGAACGGCGAGCCATTTCAGCAAAGTCAACCAAGTGCCCGTCAAATTCCGGTCCATCAACACAGGCGAACTTGGTTTCACCGCCCACTGATACCCGGCAGCAGCCACACATACCGGTACCGTCTACCATAATCGAGTTCAGACTGACCACTGTCTTCAGGTTATATTCTTTGGTCATGTTGCACACCGCCCGCATCATCGGCAACGGGCCAATGGCTATACAAAGAGCAATATCACCTTTTTCCTCAATGACTTCCTTCAGAACATCAGTAACAAAGCCCTGGCGCACATAAGAGCCATCGTCTGTAGTTACACGCAACTCCGTGCAAGCGCTCCGCAACTTATCTTCCCAGAAAAGTAGTTCACCGGTTCTAGCGCCAATAATCCCAATAACTTCATTGCCTGCTTCCTTGAGCGCCCTGGCGATCGGGTGAATAGGGGCAACACCCACACCACCGCCAATAACTACCACCCGGCCAAAATTTTCAATATGAGATGGTTCGCCCAACGGGCCGACAAAATCTTTAAGACTGTCGCCTATGTTGAATTTGGCCAATTCCGTAGTGGTCTTGCCCACTTCCTGGAATACACAGGTAATAGTGCCCTTCTCCCGGTCAAAATCAGCAATAGTTAACGGTATCCGCTCACCTTCATCGGTTGTGCGCAGGATTACAAACTGTCCCGCTTGGGCGCTTTTCGCAACCATCGGCGCTTCAATATCAAATAAGCTAACGGTTGGCGCCAGAACCTCTTTTTTTAGGATCTTGTACATGAAAGAACAGTACCTCCCCTTCTTCTCTTTTACAAACTAATTATAATACATCCATTCTATTTTGAATATGATTAGTATGTCAAATTTTTTTTCAGAACTTTTCTAATAGTATGACGATGATATAAATTCATTAAAATAAAGCAATCCATAACTACCGACTATTTATTTAACAAACCTTCTTCAACTTAAATATTTTTCCGGGTTTTCCAGAACACGCCCAAGGATACCATTAATAAACTTACCTGATACTTCACCGCCAAAGGACTTACCCATCTCTACAGCTTCGTTAATAGACACACTGTTGGGTATATCCTTACAGTAATATATTTCATAAAGGGCAAGGCGCATGATATTCCGATCAACATTAGCCATCCTTTTTATGTCCCAATCTTTGCTTATGCCTGCAATAACCTGGTCAATGGCCTCCAAATGCGCCAGAGTTCCGTCGACAAGCATTCGTGCAAAATCCTTGTTTTCATTTAACGCGCCAAAATTTTCATCCAAATTTTTGAAAGCTTTAGCAGGCTCGGCGTTACCCAGATCGACCTGGAACAGGACCTGCAGTGCCCTCTCTCTGGCCCGTCTTCTGCTCATGCATGCATACCCTCCTCACCATAAAACACCGCTGCGGTCACAGCCAGAATAAATGCTTGAAAATAACTTATCGGTCCCGAAAAACCCTTGATAGTACCTCCCGGAAGTCATACTTTTCATCAAGACGCTTTCCTAAATAATAACCGGCAACAGCACACCCGGCAACAAACAGCGCCTTAAAGAGGCCGTACTTGATTGCAAACCAACCGAAAACAAGGCCTAATAAGATGCCTAATGCCTTGCCCAGGTGCTTTTCCAATATTTCCTGGATTATTCCCACAATATGATCGCCCCTTTATTCGCCCCGGTTACTCAACTCGTGGCCTGTGTGCAGCTATATTTTCAATAAACACTTTAACACTGCTTACAGTAACTCCAGTTACTTCAAAAACTCTTTCCTTGATCCGCTGTTGTATTTCTGAGGAAACTTCAGGGATATTAATATCGGGAGTGACTACAGCACGGACCTGGATTCCGACTCCTTGCGGGTCAGAAACAATTTTAGGCTTGACTTCCCTGATCCCATTAACTTGGCCGACTACCTTTACTACCAGACTTTCAATTGCCTGCAGGGAAATATTTACTTGTCCCAGCGCGCTTTCAGCAAGAATAACATGTCTATCTTTTCCGCCTGGTCTACGCACCGCCACCCATAATAATCTAATCCCGGCAAAAATCAATATAAGCATCAATGGCCAGAATACTTCGGACCTGCCAGGGTAAAATAAATCTCGGAGTAGGTACAGGGGCGCTGTCCAGCCAAGCATAACCGAAGAAAATAGTAAAAATATCAATGTCAGAAATACAGCATATATGGCCAATAAAGTCCGGTCAAAAGGCCCCACATGAAATACCTCCCTTAATAAGCAACCCCCTTTTTAAGGGGGCTTTGCGTCTGTGTTTATCTTACCCTATGCTCCTCTTCTTTACCATCTGTAGTAAAAACAATACCCTGTACATTAACATTAACCTCAACAACGATCAGGCCGGTCATAGCTTCCACCGCTTTTTTTACGCTGGATTGGATTTGGGAAGCAACATCCGGGATCCGGACCCCATAATTAACGATCACATAAATATCAATAGCTGTCTCTTTTTCCCCAACCTCAACCTTAATTCCCTTGGCCAGGTTCTTTTTGCCCAGCAACTCGGCAATGCCCCCGGCAATACCCCCGCTCATGCCGGCCACTCCTTTAATTTCAATGGCCGACATCCCGGCAATTATTTTAACAACTTCGTCTGCAATTCTTATTGACCCAAGTCCATTAACTACCTCTGTCGATATTTCTGAGGTCACCACTTTTTACCCTCCCCAGTAAAACAAAATAAAACCTTAAACAAAAAATACGCGTTTATTATAACAAAATTGGTAAATTAACGCAACATATTTCGTGGAGAGATACCCACGGCCAACCGAGGATACTTAGTCTAACGCTTGGGCACAATCACAACGTTGTTTATGTCTACGCCTGTCCCCCTGGCTACCAGGCTTGACAGCCGGTTTGTTTCACTGGTGCTCAAGCTGGTCACCGGCAAAATAACTGTCACAACACGGTCATCTACCAGCACCACTGAGTCTTTATAACCATTCGCTTTCATCAAATTTTCCATTTCCACCTCTTTGGCCATGCCATTGCTGATGCTCAACAGGCTTTCCTGAGCCTTTTGCCTGGTTTCATCAGATGAATTGTCATTATTAAATACTTCCCTGAGCCACTCTACGCGCTGTCCCCTGGTGCGTTCTCTTTCCAGGCGATAATCAACAAAGAAATCAGAGCTCTCCCTAACAACAGGAGTGTTGCTAATCGCTTTGTCCTCAGGGGACGCCCCCAGCCCGTTGCTTTCAATTTTCACTTCTCCGGCAACTGGCAGACCGGGCTCGATAGTCTTGATTTGGATACTGCCCGGCCAGCACAAAAACAATGCCGTGAGGACAATAATGATTAAGACAACCAACAGCAAGGTTCGCTTGTTAATAATAACCGCTCTCATTACTATCTCCCTTCCCTTGGCAATACGAGAATTTTTTGCGGTTCAACCCCCATAGAAACCCGTGTCGCCTCAAATAGCATTGCCTTGACCACGGAGTCTCTAGCTCCTTCCGCCACTACTAGAATACCGGCCACTCGCGGCGCTAGTTCTCGCTCCATAACCGGCCTTTCTTCCTGTCCGTTGCGATTCATAACCAGTTGATCGCTGCCGCTATCCTCTGTGGTCACACGCGTACCGCCGGACTGATCGTGCTCCTGGGTTGTTTTCTTACCGGTGGTGGTATTGACAGCGTATTCAGCCTGAGTTGTTTCTAACAGGCGCACGGATACTTCTACCATCCCCGCCCCCTCAACCCGTCTGAGCATTTCGCATAGTTTTTTGCTGAGGAGCTCTTCTTCCACCGACATTCCACTTTTCACCTGTTGTTCACCGGCAGGTTGGCTAGAAATGTTCGCGCCGGGCGGATCTATTGCTGTTTTTTTAGCGCCGCCCAAATTTCCGGCAGAAACCAGCATGATTATACCTAGGGCCGCCAGTCCGACCAGCCAAATGTTACGCTTTTTTGGTCCTGTTGGTAAAATACTTTTTTCCCCCTGCTCAAACCCAAAAAACTCTAGCAATTTACGCAAATTGGCACCTCCCAAAAGGCTTTGTGGCAATGTATACTTATGTTTTTAACGGTATACGCACTTCACTTGTTCCGGTTTTAAATTATAAAAATTAGCCATAGTATTGATCAGTCCGGCTACTGTCTCCCGCGGCGGACTAGTTTCTGACCCGGCCCGTTCCAGGCCCTCTGTATAACTGTAACTGTTAACTTGCACAGCTACCGGCTCGACATCCACAAAATCTTTTGCAGGCTGGTTTTCAGGCCGGGCTGGTTCTTTTTCCACGATCATGATGATTTCATTAATCTGACCAAAATTAATGTCACCGCTCTCAGAGTTTATTTTTACCTCTGCAGCAACCACCGGTATTTCCTGGTGTATGGCAGCAAGCGCTAAAACTTGCTGGTCAAGCCCATTTTTGTATTGGGCAATCGCTATTTGCTGCTGCCCGCTTGAAAACTCCCGGCCTGTATCAATTATTTCAGAAAGCTGAACCTGCCCCTCTCTTTCTGTTAGCGCAGGCAGTGCACCTGTAAAGTCCCTATTCACCAGGTCACCTACCGTCTGAATGACAGCGATGATAATTAATAAACCCATGACCATATTGACATACGGCCTCATTTCCCCGGCAGGCAGGAGCATTTCCAGAAACATGGCCAGGATGATGATTATAATCAAGTTTTGAATTAGCCCGCGCAGTATCTCCACTGGAATCCTCCTTACCACTTACCTGAGCATTACCGTGATATTCCCCACGCCCACAACAATGGTTATAGCAAAGAAAAAAAGCAGGCCGACTATCGCTACTGTGGCAAAGATCAGAAAAAGGCTATTGCCCAGGCTGTTCAGGCAGTTTACCATCTGGCCGTCACCAATGGGCTGTATTAGCGCCCCGGCTAACTTGTAAATAAACGCCAGGGTAATAATTTTTAATAGTGGAATCAGCATCATCGTGCCAATCATTACCACCCCGGCAATCCCCACGGCATTTTTTATTAATAATGAAGAGCTGACTACTGCCGCCAGGGCATCAGATAGAACTCCGCCAACAACAGGTACAAAAGCATTTACACCAAACTTAGCAGTCTTAAAGGTAACAGAGTCACCTACGGCCCCGGCTACCCCTTGAATAGCCAGAACGCCCAGAAATATTGTTGAGAATATTCCCATCAGCCCCATCGCCACCGATTTTAATAAATCAGACAGGTTAGAAACCTTGAAACGCTCCGACAAGTTGCTTATTATACCAAGGATCGCCACAAAAAATAGTAACGGCAATATTATATTCTTTATTAGAGTGCCGAAAACACCGATAGTAGTGAGAAGAACCGGACTGAACACAGCGGCTGAGGCAAACCCGCCGATGGCAACCAGCAGGGTCAACAAAACCGGCAGGAGCGCTTGCATAAACGTCACCATATTTTCCACAACCTCCCTGCCGGCATTAACAGCCAGGGAGAATGAGCCGATGGCAATGGTGATCAAAACTAGATAGGTAATTGAATAAGTTAATTGCCCGGTAGTTGACTTTTCAAAAGCGGCCATTAAGTTTTGTAGCACCGCACAGATCACAGCCAGGATTACCAGTTTTCCCAGGAGATCGAAATTTGCTACTACCTCTTTAAAGAGCTGGCTGAGGATATTACTAAAAATTTCAGAAGGCTTCCACTCCAACTCTCCTTTTGCCATTTGCAACACCATTTCTTTGAAATTCAAGCTGGGTAGAGAGTCTTTGATTTCCGTGTCCAGGCGCTCAATATATTGCTGAATGCCTGTCAGATCCAAAGATGAGATCTGCTCTTCCGGCGAGGTAACCGTAACTTGCTCCCCACTTGCAGGCATCACCGGAGCAAGTAGCAGTAAAGAGAGTACAAGTAAGATATATTTCACCCTAACCACCTCCTTACGGCACAAGCATTAGGAGCAGCTGCAGCACAGCCACGACTATAGGCACTGCTAGAACCATAATCATTATTTTCGCCGCAAACTCAATTTTGGTGGCCACTGCGCCCTCGCCGGCATCCCGGCATATTTGCGCCCCAAATTCAGCAATGTAGGCGATCCCGATAATCTTCAGGATGGTCCCCAGGTAAATCATGCTAATGCCCGCTCTGTCGGTCAATTCTTTTATTACATCCATGATTGAGCCGATTTTGTCCAGCACCAGCAAAAACAAAATCACCCCGGCTGCCACACTTAACAATACTCCCAGTTCAGGCCGCTGGCTTTTGACTACTACAATAAGAACGGTAGCAATTAAGCCAAAAGCAACGATTTGCATTACTTCCATAATCCAATCACCTGTTTCCTATTCTCCCGAAAACACTTAAAAAAGCTTGAATACAGACTTGACCTGGTCAAATAAACTGGCCAGCAGTTGGACAACCCATATAAAGACTATGGCCAGTCCCGCTAAAGTAACTAAATGTCCCTGCTCTTCCTTTCCGGCAGCTTTCAAAATAGAGTTAAGAACAGCTACTAGAATGCCGACCCCGGCAATTTTAAAAATTATATCAACGCTATTTCCCATATAGGTCCCCCCTTAATGTTGAAGCTAAAGTTTTCCAGCCATTAATACCTCAGTAAAAGAGCAGTACTACTAATAGTCCTCCAATAAAGCCAAGATACCTCCAGAGCTTGACATTTCGCACTGACTCATCTTCAGCGCCGACTGTTTCAGATTCAATTTGCTCCATAGCCAAGTGCAGGTGTTTAATTTGGTCTTCCCTGTCGGAAATGCCCAGGGATGCCCCGAGATTATGCAAAACAGCCAGATCGCCAGGTTTTAGCGCTGTGCCCGGATAATATTTACGGAGCGCCTTGTCCCATGCTTCGGCAGCGGTTACACCGGACATGGTAGAAAGTTCTGCAGCCGCCTCTCTAAATAAAACAGCAGCGGACTGATCACAACGCCCGGACACCTGCTTTAAGGCCTCCGGTAAAAATGTGGCCCCGTATGAAACTTCTGTTTCCAGCATTTGCAGGGCTGCCCGTAGTGAGCGCAATTCCCTGGGCCTTCGTTGGTAGTTTCCCGCTACTGACAGCCCACAGAAGCCACTGGCCATTACCACTAAAACTGCTCCTACCATCTTCAACATTTTCTCACCCCTATTGCTCGCATTAATTTACCGTCAATAACCTCTTCTAAAGTTCCCACCCCCCGTGAGCGGCCTAGAATAACAAAGCGCTCAAGCATTTTTGATTTAATTATTTTTCCTAGCACCGGCCGCTCCAGCAACTCACTCAGCGACTTACCATGGGCGGTAATGATCACTTTAACCCCGGCGTTTAAAACTTCCTCCAGTGCCTTTACATCTTCATGCCGCCCAATTTCGTCTGCGGCGATCACGCGCGGGTTCATAGCCCGCAAAAGCATCATCATCCCTTCGGCTTTAGGACAGCCGTCTAGAACATCTGTCCTGAGACCGACATCGCGCTGGGGTATTCCTTTGTAACACCCGGCAATTTCCGACCGCTCGTCCACCACCCCTACGGTCATACCGGGAAAACCAAGCTCAGGCACACCGTTACTAACCTGCCTGATCAAATCCCTGAGCATGGTTGTCTTACCACAACAGGGCGGGGAAACTATAACCGTATGGAAGATCCCCTCATTACCGTCTAGCAGATAGGGCAAGACAACAGAAGCGGCTCCGCTTATTTCTCGGGAGATGCGAATATTACAACCGGAAAGGTATTTCAGGGTCCTGACTTTTCCACCATCAAGCACCGCTTTGCCGGTAATTCCTGCCCGGTGGCCACCAGGCAGGGTGATAAAACCGTTTCTTAATTCTTCTTCCAGAGCATATAGCGAGGAGTTGCTAATTAATTGAATAACCCGTTCCATATCAAGAGGGGTAACCTGGTAAGCCTCGTTAATTCGATGAGTAGGCCGCCCTTCAGCGCATAGAAAAACGTCTCCGTTAGAAAGCCCTAAAAGCAGCGGTCTTCCTTGCCTTAACCGGATTTCTTCAACTTTCTCTTGAAAAAGATCAGGTAAAGCAGCAAGCATGGAACGAATATTAGCCGGCAGAACGGGCAAAACATCATTAATAGCACCGGCTTTGCCCTGACCTTGATCTGGCTGATACGAATTTAATACATTCAAAGTCTTTTCCTCCCGTTTAATAAATATTGTATAGGGCGGTAAATTATGCCATTGCTTTTTGGTCCGTTTAAAAAAATAAGGCCGGGTCAGAAACCGTTGTTTAAAACAGTAACCGAAGCGGCCTATTAATACATATGATCTAGTAATAAACTTTTTACCCGATTGAAAAGGGAAGGGGAAACGGATATGGACATTTCAAAAAAAACAACAACTACACCAGACTATTTCTCAACTTTTAATAAATTTATGGAGGAGTATTTTGCATTTGTGCAGAACCAACAACAATCTGGTGGTGATAGCAAGGGACTGGTTGGTAAAGGCGCGCAAAATCTACAATATGAGCCGGTTTTTATCCCTTTATGTACGTACCCTGTCCTTCCTTATTACCCGCCCGGCAGCCCCGCTCCTTCTGTTGACAGGCAGGACACAGTGCCTGTTTACCAGCCGCTGCCTTTTCAAACGGGAAATAATGCCTATATTTTATTTTTGATTTTCATTCTTCTTTTACTGGGCACCAAAAAAGAGCAAATTTTGGCTGCTATTAATAGCATACTTAATGGTTAAAAACCATTAAATTTAAAAAGAGCGCTGCTTTAGGGCAGTCGCTCTTTGCTTTGTGCTAGCGATATTTATATAACGTCCTTATTTTGTTCTAGACTTTGTTCCGGGTTATTCCCGGCTGCTTGTCCCTCAAGCGCTTCCGGCTCATCATTGAATTCAAAGCTTTCGTCCTTTACAAAAACTACCTCATTGCAATTGGGACATGTGACTTCGATAACATCCTCGTCCTCTGTAACATGGGAATCAAAATAAACGTTTTCGCCGCAGCCGGAGCATTTTACTTCGACATAATTTCCGCTGTCATGGATGTGATCGGCATCATGGTCGTATAATTCATCTTCCAGCTGGTAAAGATCCTCGTCGATTGTTTCTAAGTAATCTTCCAGTTGACCCTGTCCTTCCTCTAAGTCTCCAACATAATCGGCAAAATCTCCTAAAACCTCGATAATACCGTTAAATAGTTTTCCTTCTTTAGAATTGGTTTCTAAATCTAGCCCTGCGGATAGCCCCTGCAGGTAAGCTACTCTTGCTTTAAGTTCATTCATCCCATATTGCACCCCCTCTGATAAATTGCCATGATCGGCATTAAATAGTATGTCGAAAATCAGGGGGCTTTAAACACGGTCTTTAAATTATGCTCGCTTAATATAATTACCCGTTCTGGTGTCGATCTGAAGCTTGTCCCCTACACTGATAAAAAAAGGTACCTGGACTATCGCCCCGGTTTCGAGGGTAGCCGGCTTAGAACCGCCGGAAGCAGTGTCACCTTTAATGCCGGGGGCCGTTTCAATAACTTCCAGCTCAACAAAGTTGGGCATTTCCACACTGATGGACTTCCCCTGGAAGGTAAGGACGTGAATATTCATGTTTTCTTTAAGGTATTTAACAGCGTCACCCAGTTGTTCAGCGGTCATGGCCAGTTGATCGAACGATTCCATATCCATAAAATTATATTCTTTTCCATCATTATAGAGGTATTGCACTTCACGCCGCTCAATCCTGGCCTTGGGCATCTTTTCGCCCGCGTTAAAAGTTTTTTCCACTACGGCCCCCGTCCGCACGTTTTTTAGTTTTGAACGAACAAAGGCTGCGCCCTTGCCGGGCTTGACGTGCTGAAATTCAACTACCTGGAAGACATCTCCTTCCAGTTCAATAGTAAGTCCAGTCCTGAAGTCGTTAGTCGAGATCACGACATCATCCTCCTGATCAATATATTTTTATGATAAAATTTCCAACCTCATCTTGGGCGTCCTAGTCAAAACCCGGCATCCAGAGTCCGAAACCACGACGACGTCCTCAATTCTAACTCCTCCCCGGCCCGGCAGGTAAATGCCCGGCTCAACCGTAACCACCATTCCGGCCTGCAGGACAGTGTCAACCTTTTTAGACAGCCTAGGGTTTTCATGAATATCCAGGCCGAGCCCGTGCCCGGTCCCATGACCAAAATATTCCCCATAGCCCATACCGGTAATCACATCACGGGCGGCGCTGTCCACCGCCGATGCCTTCACCCCGTGGCTTACAGCTTCAATGGCCTTAAGCTGGGCTTCCAGCACGATTGAGTAAATATCCCTTTGCCAGGGCGCCGGCTCTTCTACCACAGCAGTCCTAGTAATATCGGAATGGTAACCGCAATACACCGCCCCAAAATCCATAGTCACCAGATCTCCCTTTTTGAGTCTTCTAGAAGAAGCCACCCCGTGGGGAAGCGCCGACCGGGGGCCGGAAGCGACAATAGTGTCAAAAGCCACCCCTGCCGCGCCCTTAGACCGCATGGCAAATTCTAGCTGTAAGGCTATTTCCCGCTCCGGTGTACCCGGTTTGATTAGGGGCCGGACTTGTTCAAAAGCCAGGTCGGACAGGCGCACAGCCTCCTCAATATTTTTGATCTCAGCACTGTCCTTATACAACCTTAGCTCTTCCACTAGGCCGGTGGTCCCTATTAATTCAACACTAACTAATCGATCCTTGAGTTTAAGAAAATCATTGTAAGAAAGGTGGTCACCATCACAGCCCAAGCGGGTCACCTTATTTTCCTTTAATAGAGCTGCCAGTTTTTCTATTAATGATTCAGTGGCGGCAATGACCTTGAAGTGCGGGCTTTCTTGTCCCGCCTGCTCAAGATAACGAAAATCAGTCAGTAAAAAAGCGCCGCCGCTGCACAGCAAAAGAGCACCGGCTGTCCCGGAGAAACCGCTTAAGTAAAAGCGGTTTTCCGGCTTAGTGACGTAAAAAGCTTCCACCCCGGCGCGAGACCGAAGCGCCATTAGTTTATCTATTCGGGTCTGCAACATTTTTCCTCCAAGAAGGCGCAAGTTCCACCACTGCCCTAAGCGCCATCAAGTAACCGGCAGCGCCAAAGCCACTGATCTGCCCGGCCGCTGCCGGCGCAATCACCGAGCGCCGGCGAAAACCCTCGCGCGCGTAAATATTAGATAAGTGCACTTCAACTGTAGGTATTCCTATGGCTTTGACCGCATCACGCAGGGCATAGCTATAATGCGTGTACGCCCCCGGATTAAAAATAACTGCGTCCATGTCTGCCGCAGCGCTGTGGAGCAAGTCAATTAACTTACCCTCATGGTTTGACTGGCGTAAGTCGATCTCAACACCTAACTCGGCCGCCAATACCGAAATCTTTTGATTAATTTCCTCCAGGCTAAGGGCGCCATAAACCGCAGGTTCCCTTTTCCCCAGTAAATTTAGATTGGGACCGTTAAGTATTAATATCCTCAAGATATCACCCCTAACCAGATGGTGACATTTTACCATAATTTAAACGTATTGGCAAAATGGAAGTTGCATTTTTGAGCTTATTGACCACCAACAGTCATTTCCGCTATCCGCAGAGTGGGCGAGCCTTTTCCTCCAAAAAATTGCAGATCATCCCCTACTGCCTCCACAGAAGCCAGCAGGTTAATAATGTTTCCGCCTAAAGCCATGCCCTGCATCGGTTTGGTCAGTGTGCCATTTTCTATCCATAATCCGGAAACGCCAACCGAAAAGTCACCTGAAATGGGGTTAGCAGTGTGCAGGCCCATAACCCCGGTAATATATAGGCCGCTTTTAATCTCTTTTAGCAACTGCTCAAAGGGAGTGGCCCCATTATCAATAAAGAAGTTTGTAGTACCAACTTCCGGGGCGCCCTTGAAGGAACTGCGCACGCCGTTACCCGTTGACTGCAGGTTATCCCTAGCTGCCGTATAGGTGTCATAAAGGAACCCTTGCAGTTCTCCGTTTATAATCAGCACATTTCTTGAGGTCGCGACTCCTTCACCGTCAAAGGGGGTGGAGGCGATGCCATTAGGCAAGGTACCGTCATCAATAATGGTTATTTTACTGGAGGCCACATTGCTGCCGACTTTACCGGCAAAAAGCGAGCGCCCTTTTTGTACCGCCTCACTGGTCAGCGCCGGTCCGGCTAAGACCAGAAATCCGGTCGCCACGTAAGGATCCAGCACAATAGTTGTTTTTCTGGTCGGAGCAGGCGCAGCCCCCAGCATACGCACCGCCCGGTGGGCGGCCTCTCGGCCGACCTTACCGGGGTCTAGATCTGCATATTTTAACCGGTAGTCGAGGGCAAAGCCGTTTTGGCTGTCGTTGCCGTCACTTGCTGCTAGGGCCAGGTAAACGCCACAATAACCCCCGCGGCAGGTCAAACTCATACCGTGGCTATTGACGATGGTAATTAATGACTCACCATCCTGATAGGTCGCGCTTTCGATAATTTTGACCCGCGGATCATAGTCCAGCGCCGCCTGTTCCATTAACTTGGCCAGTTCAATTTTACCTTCCACCGTGGCCGCCCGGATACCGGGATCATATATACTCAGCTCCGGGTAGGTCTGATCCGGTGAGGGTAGACGATGATAGGGATCATGAGCTGTTTGATCGCAATTGATCAACGCCCGCTGCACCGCTTCCGCCACCCCAGCCGAACTTAAATCAGTGCTAAAAGAAAAACCGGCCCTGCCGCCGCGGATCACCCGCAGTCCAAGGCCACGATCTTCAGCAAATTTTAAAGTTTCCACACAGTTATTTCTAACGTCTATGCTTAACTCTTTGCCGCTGCTGATATAAGCTTCAGCCATATCGGCGCCTGCATGTCCGGCCCGGTCAACTGCCGCCCCCGCAATACTTGAAAAATCATCTTCTTTAATCAATTGCCATAACTCCTTTCGAACCTTAAAACTTTTACTAAAACAATAAATCAAGCATGTGACAGTGGCCGATAAGGGGACCATGTATGCTTTAAATTATTTTTATGTAGTATAATTCAAGGTCATTGATAATATCCCTTTCCAGCTATTAAAAATAAACAGCCTACAAATAGAAAACTGCCTTGCGGCAGTTCCATTTTAGTGTACCAGCGGTACTGTTAAAGCAAATAAATGATGTGCTGAAATAGGGGCCAAATCCTGTACTGAAGACTCAATAATTAAACTAGGATCAAGTAGGGCTAATATCGCCACCCTCTCTCCTGTAACCTGATTAGTGTAGAAACCGATTATACAAAACTGCGTGTCCTCACCGTAAACTTTTCTAGTTACTATATCCCCGATTTTCATCTACCTTACCCCCTGTAAAACCGGCAAAAAAGCAAACTGGATGACATATTTTTTTTATAACATATGCCGCCGGAAAAGGAGTTGTGTATGTTGTGTACCTGTCTTATTATTAACACATTGTGTTTGCTTGCGATAAAGTCACGTTGCTGTAAGAAATATTTATGGGGTAATTAAAGGGAACTATTAATTGATAATTTTTGAGCCTAAGCTAAACGTAAACGGAATGGAAGTAGAAATGGATGATAATAGTTGCTGTTAATAATTTCATGTCATAAAAATTATTAATCAGTAGTACGTTAAATGAAACAAGTCAAACAAATATAAGCTCTTTGAATAAAAACTCTCCTCCTGATTCTGGGCGATTAATAATTAAATCGCCCAATTTTTTCTGTTGGGTTTTTTGCTGCTACTTACCGGATCTAAGTTTAATGCAGTTTGCTTTGATCAACCAACTTTGCAATCATTTTCGCTAGTATTCTTTTTTCCTCTTCGGTGCCGACTTCCCATAATTCTTTTAACAAGTGTTGTTCCCGATTGGCCGGATCAATTTTACTTGCTAGAAAATTTCCGATCTGGTAGGCAAACTTATTAATCATTTTGTCGGACATTCCCACGAACTCAGCAGCATTTACTGCCTTACCGAGAGTTCTTTTCCAATCATGCCAAGAAGTATCTATTTCCATAGGACACCTCCGTTACATATTAAGTAGATTCTCGGAAAGTTCCAAAGCATAAAAATCAACTACTCCAGGGGTGGAACTATTTGGTTCACCCCCAATCAATCCAACAACTTCACATAGCACAAATAAGCGATATAGGCAGCTTCGGCTAG
>JAQVOX010000097.1 GCA_028702435.1 Desulfotomaculaceae bacterium
AAAAGGCATGTTCCTTAGCGTAGCAGAGTCCTGTACCGGTGGATTGATCGGCGCCAGACTGACAGAAGTCCCCGGCAGCTCGGAATACCTTAAGGGGGTGTGATTGCTTATTGCAACGAGCTAAAGAAATCAATTCTGGGGGTGGCGCCGGAGTTGCTCGACCAATACGGGGCAGTGAGCAAACAGACTGCGGTGGCTATGGCCGAGGGGGTACGGCAGCTAACCTCTACCGACCTGGGCCTGGCTGTAACCGGTGTAGCCGGGCCGGGCGGCGGTACACCAACCAAGCCAAGAGGACTGGTTTATATCGCGCTGGCCACTAGTGAAGGTACTTTCTGCCAAAAATTTCAGTTTCCCGGTGAACGTTTTGAGGTAAGGGAGGGCACGGTCAACGCTGCTCTTGATATGGTCCGTCATTACTTGCAAGACAGGTGAATTTAGCTATGGTCGGACTATTGGATAAATATTGAACTAATTTGCATCTTGCTTACGATAACTTGTTAATTTATGATAAACGGAGGGGTTTTTTTGTCGGATAAACAGAAGGCTTTAGACATGGCCCTCTTACAAATAGAGCGGCAATTCGGTAAGGGATCGATTATGAAACTGGGTGAAAGCTCTGCCATATTAAATGTCGAGGTAATTCCGACCGGCGCTCTGGCGCTGGATATCGCCCTGGGTATAGGAGGAGTACCGCGCGGCAGAGTGGTCGAAATATTCGGACCGGAGTCATCCGGGAAAACTACCGTAGCACTGCATATGATTGCCGAGTCCCAAAAGCTGGGTGGAATTGCTGCCTTTATTGACGCCGAGCATGCCCTTGATCCCGCCTATGCCAAAAATATGGGCGTTGATATTGAAAACCTCCTATTATCCCAGCCGGATACCGGTGAGCAGGCGCTGGAAATTGCGGAGGCCCTGGTGCGTAGCGGAGCTATTGATATCATTGTGATTGATTCCGTTGCGGCCCTAGTGCCCCGGGCCGAGATTGACGGCGAAATGGGCGATTCTCACGTCGGGCTGCAGGCCAGGCTAATGTCACAGGCACTGCGCAAGCTTACAGGGGCCATCAGCAAGTCCCGGACTACGGTAATCTTTATTAACCAGATCCGTGAAAAGGTTGGCGTCATGTACGGCTCACCGGAAACTACCACCGGGGGACGCGCCTTAAAGTTTTATGCGACTGTCCGTTTGGACGTGCGCAAGCAAGAGAGTATCAAGCAGGGCACCGATATTATTGGCAGCCGAACCAGGGTGAAAGTGGTAAAAAACAAGATGGCGCCCCCTTTTAAGTTTGCTGACTTTGACATTATGTATGGGTTGGGGATATCTAAAGAGGGCAGTATTCTGGATATCGCCGCCAATTTAGACATTATTAATAAAAGTGGCGCCTGGTATTCTTATAATGAAGAAAGGCTTGGTCAGGGCCGGGAGAACGTCAAAGAGTACCTCAAAGAACACCCCGAGATTACTCGAGAGGTGGAGCAAAAAGTCCGGCAGGCTTTGAATATCGGGGGTGCGAACGATGCGCCTACTAAAGCAGATGCACCCACTAAAGCCGGCGCATCTACTAAAGCCGGCGCATCTACTAAAGCCGGTGCATCTACTAAAGATGAACAAGCCACGATGGAAAAAGCATAAAGCAATAAACGCTTGCTTCGGAGCTGATTAAATGGACAACGAATTTGAGAAAGCCAGGTCATATGCCTACCGGTTGCTGGCATTGCGCCAGCGGACAAAAAAAGAATTAGGGTTGCGCCTAAGGCAAAAAGGCTTTGCTCCCGAGCTAACCGGGCAGGTTCTTGACCTGCTTGCCGAATACGGTTATATAGATGATCGAGTATTTGCCTCTAACTGGGTTGAGCAGCGACTGGGGAAAAGAGGCCTCAAAGGGCTAAAGCAGGAGTTACTGGGAAAAGGGATCAGTAGCGAGATAATTAATGAGGCATTGGCCAAACTTGGCACTGATGCGGAATATAACGCGGCTTTAAAACTGGCAAAAAAGGTATTGCTTAGGGGTGACAAGGTTTTTTCTAACTCGCGCCTGGCAGGCGCACTCAGCCGCAGGGGCTATTCTAATGAGGTGATTAGCCAGGTATGTCGAGCTGCCAGAGACGGTTTGATCGCTCTATTCTAGCTTGACAATTTACCATAAAACCTTTAAAATAGATGCTGGGAGAAAATAGAATTAGATACTACCTACGGGTTTTATAATAGATAAATCCCATAATTTTTGAGATAAGGTCGGAGTCCGGCCGCGATTTTTCGTGCCGGATTTTAGGAAGGTAAGCTGGAGGTTGTTTTCTTTCCGTGATCTGGACAAGAATAAAAAGTAGTATCAGTTCTTTTTCGACCGAGTTATACTCGGTTTTTTTTATTATGCTTAAACGAAAATCATACTAAGACAAAAGGGGGTGAGAAACAAAGTTGGATTTAACTACTGTTTTAGTTATTATTGCGATTGCTTTAGCGGCTTTTGCTATAGGATATTTCATCAGGAAATCTCTGGCTGAGGCTAAAATTGTATCTGCCGAAAATGAGGCTAATAAAATTCTGGAAGAGGCCGGAAAAGAAGTCGAAGCTAAAAAACGGGAAGCGGTTTTAGAATCTAAAGAAGAGATTTTAAAACTTCGTAATGAGTTTGAAAAAGATAGCCGGGATCGTAGGCAGGAAATGCAAAGACAGGAGCGCAGGCTGGTCCAGAAGGAAGAAAACTTGGACCGCAAATCCGATTCTATAGAAAAAAAAGAAGAGGTTTTAGAAAAGAAAGAATTGGAGATTGACCGGGTTAAAGCTCAGCTTACGGAGGCTTATAACAAGCAATTGACTGAGTTAGAGCGCATATCAGGCTTAACATCGGAAGATGCCAAACAAATTCTGCTTGCCGGTGTTGAGAAGGAAATGCAGCATGGAGTAGCCCTACTGATCAGAGACATGGAAAACAAGGCCAAAGAAGAAGGAGAAAAACGTGCGCGGGATATTATCTCTCTGGCCATTCAAAGGTGTGCAGCCGACCATGTGGCCGAAATCACGGTGGCAGTAATACCACTGCCCAGTGATGAAATGAAAGGTCGTATTATCGGGCGTGAGGGCAGGAATATCCGTGCTTTTGAAACCCTGACAGGGATAGATCTGATCATTGATGACACACCGGAGGCGGTGATCTTATCCGGTTTTGACCCCATCCGCAGGGAAATAGCGCGGATTGCTTTAGAAAAACTAATCGTTGATGGTAGAATTCACCCGGCTCGTATCGAAGAAATGGTGGAAAAAGCCAAGAAGGAAGTAAATAACCAGCTCAGGGAAGCCGGCGAACAGGCCACTTTTGACACGGATGTACATGGCATTCATCCAGAATTGATTATACTCCTGGGGCGTTTGAAATTCCGTACCAGTTACGGCCAGAACGTTTTAAAGCATTCGGTTGAAGTTGCCCACCTGGCCGGTCTGATGGCATCGGAGTTGGGTATTGATATTCAAATAACGAAAAGAGCCGGCTTATTACACGATATTGGTAAGGCGGTGGACCATGAAGTTGAAGGACCTCATGTCACTATCGGAGTTGACCTGGCGAAGAAATACAAAGAATCGCATGATGTTATTCATGCTATTGCCGCCCATCATGGTGACGAGGATCCGAAAACGATTATTGCGGTACTGGTACAGGCCGCCGATGCTATTTCTGCCGCCCGTCCAGGAGCCCGCCGGGAGACGCTGGAATCATATATCAAGCGGCTTACTAAGCTGGAGGAGATCGCTAATTCTTTTGAGGGCGTCGAGAAGTCTTATGCGATCCAGGCCGGCCGCGAAATACGGATTATGGTCAAGCCTGACCGGATAGATGACATCGGTGCGATCCGACTGGTGCGAGATATTGCCAAAAGAATTGAAAATGAACTGGATTACCCCGGTCAGATTAAGGTAGTAAGCATCCGGGAAACCAGAGTAGTTGAATATGCAAAATAGAAAAAAGCCCTTAATTGGGCTTTTTTCTTATTGGGGGGAAAAAATATTTACGGCTTAAATGTTAAAACAGGCAGGATTAATCCTCAATAGACAGAATCCTTTAGCAGGTATGTTTATTGGGGAAGGTGACTATGTTGGCAGTATGCAAGGATAACAAAAACAAGGGTGATTTGACCGGCAGTGTTGGCTTATTAACGTCGATATTGGTTCGCTACCCGGAAGTGGCGACCATCAACTTTGACCCGGGAAAACAGTTGCTCCGGTTTACATTTATCTATGCGGGAATACTGGAAAGAAAAGAATTGGACAATTTAAAAGCGACATTGCTGGACAGTATTGAAGTATATAACTTACTAGAACATAAAGAAATCAGTACGATTTCATTACAAAGTCAGGTTTATGATAACCTTACCGTTATCGAGGTCCAGCGTGATGTAAATACCTTAGTGCAGGAGGAAATCACGCTAATTGTGAATCTATTCCATCTGTACTTGAATAATAACCTTATTACTGAAGAAGACGAGCAGTATTTTGAAGAGGACCTGATTGCTCAAGAGAAAATCATCGGCCGGATGCTGGCGAAAATGAAAAGCACGAATCAAGATAAATACCTTTTTGCCTTTCGTCAAGAAGGCCGGGTAAAGGTATTCGATAAATAATAGGAGGTTGACTACTTGCGGTTGCTGATGATCGGTGACATTGTCGGGCGCCCGGGCAGGCGTGCGGTCAAAGTTAATTTAGGGGAACTGAAACGGGAATTTGATCTCCAGTTCATAATAGCAAACGGTGAAAATGCAGCAGGTGGTAAGGGTATTACCAGGGATGTGGCCCAGGAGTTATTTGCTGCGGGAGTAGATATTCTGACCACGGGCAATCATGTTTGGAATAAACGAGAAGCGATCGATTATCTTGCTCGTGAAACCCGTATTATCAGGCCGGGCAACTATCCGCCCGGGACACCCGGCGCCGGCGCTATTGTTTATAAAACCGGTCGCAATGTACAGGTTGCCGTGCTTAACCTTGCCGGGCGGACTTTTATGCAAGCGCTCGACTGTCCTTTCCGCAAGGCAGATCAGTTAATCAAGCAGGTAAAAGAGCAGGCTAAAGTAATCGTAGTGGATTTTCACGCGGAGGCTACCTCGGAAAAGATAGCCATGGGCTGGTATCTTGCCGGACGGGTAGCGGCAGTGTGCGGCACCCATACTCATGTGCAGACAGCGGATGAGCGTATTTTGCCCGGCGGAACCGCCTATATTACAGACCTGGGTATGACCGGCCCGTGTGATTCAGTGATCGGGGCCAAAAAAGAAATTGCCATGGAACGTTTTATCACTCAACTTCCGACACGCTATGAAGTAGCGGCCGGGTTATTCCAATTTAACGGAATAGTCATCGACATTGATGAGGAAACCGGAGAAGCCACCGCAATCAGAAGAATTCAAAACTATGAGTAGTAATTGTTCTTGAATTAGCATTTTTCAGAAAGTAAAAGGTATTTTCCAGCCCACTGGCGAATATAATTTTGTACAGGAGGATTCAAGGTAACAAACCTAGACAGTAATAAAGGAGGTCACTTAAATGGATGTATTAAAAGTTTCAGCAAAATCTATTCCAAATTCTGTAGCCGGTGCCCTGGCAGGTGTGCTCCGTGAACGGGGAAGCGCCGAATTACAGGCAATTGGGGCCGGTGCGCTAAATCAGGCCGTAAAAGCAGTAATCATTGCCAGGGGGTTTGTTGCGCCCAGTGGAGTCGATCTGGTTTGTATCCCGGCTTTTACTGATCTTATCATCGATGGGGAAGAAAGGACTGGGATTAAGCTCATAGTACAACCCAAATAATTTTTAATATACTTTATTTAATTAACTAATTAGACCTGTTTATTAAATGGAATAAACAGGATTTTTTTATTAGGGGGTAGTTCTTTGACGTTAAACGGCGCTATAGAAACAGCCAAAACCTTGCATTATGAAAGTATAGTGATCGACACCCACTGTGATACTTTAACTGCCATGACGGGTGAAGGTAGGTCTCTGGCAGGCCCTTCGGCAAAAGGTCAACTGGACTTGTTCCGCCTCGAGAGAGGAGGGGTGAATATCCAGTTTTTTTCTGCCTTTATCGGCCCGGAATTCAAATTGTCGGCCACCCACCGCGCGTTGGAGCTAATTGACTTATTTTACCGGGAGATAGAGGAGAATAATCACGTGGCGCTGCACGCTAAAAGCAGTTTGGATATCGAGAAAGCACTGTCTTTAGGTAAGATTGCCGCATTTCTTTCCATTGAGGGGGGCGAGGCGCTGGAAGGCAGCCTCGGTATCTTACGTTTAATGTATCAATTGGGGGTGCGTAGTATCACCTTAACCTGGAACGGTCGCAATGAGCTGGGTGACGGTGTGGATGAGGAAGTAACAGGAGGCGGTTTGACCCGGTTTGGCAAAGATACTGTAGTGGAAATGAACAGGCTGGGTATGCTGGTGGATGTGTCGCACCTATCGGAAAAAGGTTTCTGGGATGTGCTCAATATTTCGCGGCAGCCGGTAATTGCTTCTCACACCAACTGCAGGGCTCTTTGCGACCATCCCCGGAATTTAAATGACCTGCAGATTAAGGCCCTGGCCAATCAGGGGGGGGTAATGGGGATTACCTTTGTCCCGGACTTTCTTGGTGAGAACCCTGCAGTAGCCCATGTTCTTTCCCAGATTGAACATGTCATAGCGGTTGGGGGACCGGACTGTGTCGGTATCGGGTCGGATTTTGATGGCACGGATAATCTCCCCGCGGGACTGGAGGATTGCTCGCGCCTGCCGGTAATTACCAGAGGGCTGTTAGAGCGGGGTTACCCGGAAAATATAATAAAGAAAGTACTGGGAGGGAATTTTATTAGAGTAATTGAACAGGTTATTAAATAAAAGAACAATATGGAAAAGAGGTGAAGACCGTGCCGGTGGATATGCACGTACATACAACAGCCTCAGACGGCAAAGACAGCCCCGCACTAATAGTTGCCCAGGCAAGGGAAATTGGGCTTAAAGCCGTGGCGATTACAGACCATGATACTGTCGCAGGCATTGAGCAGGCTATAAAAGCCGCCGGCTTAAATAGGATAGAAGTTATTCCCGGGATTGAATTGAGCACTGTATACGGTAATGAGGAGTTACATATACTAGGTTATTTCATAGATCTGCACTGCCGGGAGTTTCTGGACCAGATTAATTTATTCCGTAACTTCAGGGTTAACCGCATGAAAAAAATG
>JAQVOX010000012.1 GCA_028702435.1 Desulfotomaculaceae bacterium
TGGGAGAAAAAGATATCGAAGTTACACTAACGCATACTCCATGCGGTGGAAGAATGCAGTGTAGGGATGTTATCTCGCCGCTTTTATCATCGGCCCTACAGCGTTCTTTTTATCCTGCAGCGACAGGTTGCACGGTTAAAGAGGGTGAACAAGCCTGTCAATTAAGATTCTATTCGAATCTAAAATACCGCTTGGTTATCGGCGCCTGCGGTATCGGTAAGGGTGGCAGTGTAGTTTCAGGTGACAGCCACGCCTTTTTTTATCTAAAAGGTGGCAAGTTAGGCCTGGCTATTAGTGATGGAATGGGCGTGGGACCACGGGCGGCAATGGAAAGTGGCACAACAATTTCACTTCTGCGCCATCTTCTTGAACTAGGCTTTAGGCAGGATCTGGCGATTAAAACGGTAAACTCAATCCTGGTTTTACGCTCACCAGATGAGAGTTTTGCCACTGTAGACCTCGCTATGATTGACCTGCATAGTGGTCATGTTGATTTTATAAAAATTGGCGCCGCGACTACATATTTGCTACATGATGGGCGCGTAATCCAAATCCGGGCTAGCTCTTTGCCAGTTGGGATCATTGAAAATATTGATGTTGCTTCACAGGCTAGCCTGTTGGAGCCGGGGGATAAACTGGTGATGGTGACTGATGGTGTTCTTGAGGCGTTTAGTGGCGCTAGTGGACAAGAGGATTGGCTGCTTAAGATTCTTGAGGAAGCTAATGACCAGCCACCGCAGGAAATGGCCGAACTTTTGCTTAAACTGGCACAAACGCGGTCGGGTGGCGCAGCTAAAATTCCAGACGATATGACTGTCGTGGTAGCAGCTCTAGAAAAACAACAGAAATCAGCGAACAGACAGGCCGGGCTTAGTTAGACGGCTTATTTTAATTCTTACATCTTTTTTCGCAGAATTCTCATGTGTAGCAGGAAAAGCTTTTACAGTTGTGGAATATCAAATCTGCTATATTTACTAACATTAGCCAGGTGGGTAAGAATGGAACTGAGTAAGAGGGTGAGAGAATATATCAAGCGATACCGGATGGTTGAGCGTGGAAATAAGGTTGTGGTGGCAGTTTCTGGTGGAACCGACTCAGTGGCCTTGTTACATTTATTATATCAACTAAGACCTGAGCTTGGGATATCCCTGCATGTGGCCCACCTTAATCATATGTTTCGCGGGGCCGAATCGGAGGCAGACGCTTGTTTTGTGGCTGATCTGGCTAAACGTTACCATCTGCCGGCCACAATTGAAGCGGTTGATGTACCGGCTTACCGGGCGGCAAAACGTATGTCCGCTCAGGTAGCCGCCCGAGAAGTCCGCTACCGCTTTCTACGCAAGGTAGCTGAAAGCGCCGGGGCGGCTAAAGTCGCACTAGCCCATCAGGCTGATGACCAGGCTGAGACCATTATGATTAACTTTTTACGGGGTTCAGGACCTTCAGGGCTTAAAGGTATACTTCCGGTACGAGATGATTTTTTGATCAGACCTTTATTAATAGCACGGCGTTTTGAGATCGAGCGCTACTGTGCTAGTCTGCAACTTTCCTTTCGTCAGGATTCCTCGAACATAAAGAATGTGTATCTTCGTAACCAAGTCAGGATGCATTTGTTGCCCTTGCTGGGGGAAAAATATAATCCCGGTATGGTTTCTAACTTACTCAGGCTGGGAGAGATCTGCCGTGAGGAAGATGAATACCTGGAAGAACAGGCATTGAAGGCATTCCAGTCAGCTACGGTTGCTTCTTTGGATCAAATTAGCCTTTCGCTGGAAAACCTGCAGGAAATACCGAGGGCAATCCTGCGCAGGGTACTGAGACTGGCCTGGCAGGCCTTGACAGGGAGCAGGAAAAACTTATCTTTTCAACACGCGGAAGACGCCTTGAATTTACTGAACAGCGATGTTACGGGTTCGGTTACTACCCTGCCGGCAGGGATTGTGGTAACCCGCACTTATCGAACCTTGGACCTATCTACCGGGCTCAGAAGGCAGGATTCCGACCATTATGTTTATCCACTGGGGGTTCCTGGCACGACTTATATTCCCGAACTAGACTGTACTATCAGCGTGTCATTCTTGCCTGCTGAGGCATTGCCGGAACCGCGTTCTCTGCCGGCAACTGAAGCGGTTCTGGATTTTGATAAATTGCCTCCGCAGCTTTATGTGCGGCGGCGCCTGAGAGGAGATGTCTTTTGTCCATACGGTCAGCACTCTGCTGTAAAGCTTAAGGATTTTTTAATCAAGCAGAAGATTAAACGGGAAGAAAGGGGTTTTTTGCCGCTTGTTAGCACACCCAAAGAAATTATCTGGGTAGGTGGGGTACGTGTTGGGGAAAATTGGAAGGTTGACAGTAATACTAAGAAGGTGCTTCACTTAAAACTAACCAAGGGTGACTAGTATTATCTTGGTAATTTTAAAAGTATCTTTTATATTTTTGCCTCTGTGGTATAATTATAATTATGGGGTTTTTGTCGTTTTGTTATTGGAGAGGAGTGGAATGATTGAATAAGGTTGTAAAAAACCTTAGTATCTATTTGTTGATTGTCCTTGCAATTATCTTCTTGTTAAGATATGCGACGCCCAATAAAGAGGTTGCCGTTCCCCTAACTTACAATAAATTTTATGATGATGTGAACCAGGGTCAGGTTAAAAGTGTTTTGATCCAAACAGAGAGCCAAACTTTTATCATCACTGGGGAGAAAATTGACGGGACCAAGTTTGAGACCAAGGGGTCGGCATCCGATACCACCTTGTTGCAGTTGCTTAAAGAAAAAAATGTTGAGCAGAAATTTGACTTGCCGACCCAACCCGGGTGGTGGGCCGGCTTACTTACAACTCTGCTGCCAATCCTCTTGTTTGTAGCCTTATTCTTCTTCCTGATGCAGCAAACCCAGGGCGGTGGTAACCGGGTTATGTCTTTTGGCAAAAGCCGGGCAAGATTGCAGACCGATGAGAAAAAAAAAGTTACTTTCAGTGATGTGGCCGGAGCTGATGAGGTAAAGGAAGAGCTGGAAGAAATAGTTGGGTTTCTGAAAAGTCCAAAGAAGTATCAGGAGCTTGGCGCTAAGATACCTAAAGGAGTTCTTCTGTTCGGGCCACCTGGTACCGGCAAGACTCTTTTAGCCCGTGCAGTGGCGGGTGAGGCGGGCGTGCCTTTCTTTAGTATCAGTGGATCGGATTTTGTAGAAATGTTCGTAGGGGTTGGGGCTTCCCGCGTGCGGGACCTTTTTGAACAGGCCAAAAAAAGTGCACCATGCATTGTTTTTGTGGATGAAATAGATGCAGTGGGGCGCCAGAGGGGTGCTGGTCTAGGCGGCGGTCACGATGAGCGGGAGCAGACATTGAACCAGCTTCTAGTCGAAATGGATGGTTTTTCACCTAACGAGGGTATTATTATCCTGGCTGCGACCAACCGCCCGGATATCCTTGATCCAGCGCTTTTAAGACCGGGGCGTTTTGACCGCCAGATAGTAGTAGACGCGCCGGATGTTAACGGGCGCAAGGAAATCCTGAAGTTGCATGCCCACGGTAAACCGATTGACCAGGAGGTAAACTTGGAAGTAATAGCACGCCGGACACCTGGTTTTACCGGCGCGGACCTGGCTAACTTGACCAATGAGGCGGCACTGCTGGCGGCGCGGCAAAACCGTAAGAAAGTAACGATGGCTGATTTGGAGAATTCTATTGAGCGAGTGATTGCCGGTCCGGAAAAGAAATCTAAGGTGATTAGTGAGAAGGAAAAATGGTTGGTTTCCTATCATGAGGCCGGGCACGCCGTAGTGGGTTACCTGCTTCCCAATACTGATCCGGTGCATAAAGTTTCCATTATACCTAGAGGCCGTGCGGGTGGCTATACTTTACTTTTGCCAAAAGAGGACCGCTACTATGCTACTAAGTCCCAGTTGCTCGATCAGGTAACCATGCTTTTGGGGGGGCGTGTGGCTGAGGCGGTAGTGCTGAAGGAAATTAGCACCGGTGCCCAGAATGATCTGGAGCGCTCTACGGATATAGTTAGAAAAATGGTTATGGAGTACGGGATGAGCGACCTTGGCCCGATGACCTTCGGCCATAAGCAGGCTACACCATTTTTAGGCCGGGATTTGTCCCGGGACCGCAATTACAGTGAGGAAGTGGCCAATGCCATTGACATTCAGGTCAGGGCGGCTATTGACAATTCATATAACAAAGCGAAGCAGCTACTGGAAGAACACCTGGATACTCTGCACCTGGTAGCGAAGACGCTTTTTGAAAAAGAGACTGTGGAATCTGAAGAATTTGCAAAATTGATGGAACAGGCCGGTGAGGCAGAGCGGATGGACCGGGTTAAATAAGGATGCCGCTTGGACCGTGGGTCTTTAGCTGGGAGTCCAATGCTTTTTATTTCGTAAAACAGGGGGTGTGGTTTAAAATGGCAATGGAGCGCACGTATCTTATGGTTAAGCCTGATGGTGTACAGCGTAACCTTGTTGGTGAAATTATCTGTAGGTTTGAGAAGAAAGGGTTCAAAATAATCGGACTGAAAATGTTCAGGATGCCCAGGGAGTTAGCGGAAAAGCATTATGGAGAACACGTGGGCAAACCGTTTTTTACTTCATTGGTAGACTATATTACCTCCGGTCCTGTTGTGGCTATGGTAATTGAGGGTAAAAATGCGGTAAGCGCTGCCAGAGAAATGATGGGGGCAACCGATCCATTAAAAGCAGCACCAGGTACTATCAGGAATAATTTTGGGATTGATATCGGACGCAACGTTATTCATGGATCTGACTCGCCGGCCAGCTCTGCCAGGGAGATTGGTATTTTCTTTAAAGAAGAAGAATTAGTAGAGTATAGCCGTGATTGGGACCGGTGGGTTTACGAGTAATAAATAAAAGAGGATCGTTAAATGGCTTATGATGCAACAAGGATGGCAGACTGGCAAATTGCCGAGGAGGCCGAAAAAGACTTACCTGCTCCAGATGAGTGGCGGGACAGGCTAGGCCTGGAAAAAGATGAGGTGATTCCATATGGAAGAGTCTGCAAGCTTGACTTTTTGAAAATTATGAACCGCCTCAAAGACAGGCAGGATGGTAAATATATTGAGGTTACCGCTATAACTCCTACCCCGCTTGGTGAAGGAAAGACTACCACAACCATAGGGCTGCTGGAGGGATTAGGTAAAAGAAGTGTAAATGTAGGTGGTTGTGTCCGTCAGCCATCCGGCGGGCCTACCATGAATATCAAGGGTACTGCTGCTGGTGGCGGCAATGCTTTATTAATCCCGATGACTGAATATTCTATGGGACTTACCGGTGACATCAATGATCTTATGAATGCTCACAACCTGGCTATGGTGGCTCTAAACGCCCGGTTACAGCACGAGGCAAACTATAATGATCGTGAATTAGCCGAACGAAACTTACGTCGCCTGGATATTGATCCAAAACATGTGGAAATGGGCTGGATTATTGACTTTTGTGCCCAGGGCCTGCGCAATATTACCATGGGGATCGGCGGCAGGATGGACGGCTTCATGATGTCTTCCAAATTTAGCATTGCAGGCAGTTCTGAAATCATGGCTATCCTTGCTATTATCCGTGACTTGAGGGACTTGAGAGAAAGACTGGGAAAAATAATTGTAGCTTATGATCGGAAGGGTGATCCGGTAACTACTTCAGATCTGGAAGTTGCGGGTGCTATGTGTGCATGGATGAGAAACGCTATTAATCCAACCCTGATGAGTACAGTGGAGCAACAGCCCTGCATGGTGCACGCCGGGCCTTTTGCCAATATTGCTGTTGGGCAGTCTTCAATCATTGCCGACCGCATCGGGTTAAAGATGTTTGATTATCATGTTACTGAAAGTGGATTTGGAGCTGATATCGGTTTTGAAAAGTTTTGGAATGTAAAATGCAGACTGAGCGGGCTTGTTCCCAGTGTATCAGTTATTACGGCCACTATCAGGGCTTTGAAGATGCATGGCGGGGGCCCTAGAGTGGTGCCAGGCCGACCTCTGGCTGAAGAATACCGGAAAGAAAATTTGAGCCTCTTGGAAAATGGCCTGCCCAACCTGTTGCATCATATTGGCACAGTCAAGCAGGCAGGGGTTACCCCGGTGGTTTGCATTAATGCCTTCGATACAGACACGAAAGATGAGATCGCCATGGTGCGTCGATATGCCGAGCAAGCCGGGGTTCGTTGTGCACTTTCCAGACAATGGCTAGAGGGTGGAGATGGCGCCCTCGAATTAGCTGATGCGGTTATTGACGCTAGTAATGACCGAGTCGATTTTAATTTCCTTTATCCGCTAGAAATGCCGTTAAGGCAGAGAGTTGAGGTCATTGCCAAAGTAGTGTATGGGGCTGATGGTGTGGCCTGGACTCCTGATGCCGAAGCCAAAGCCAGGCAGTTCGAATCCGATCCTGCGATGAAGGATTATGCTACTATGATGGTAAAGACTCACCTGAGCTTAACCCATAATCCTGATCTAAAAGGGGTACCCAGGGGTTGGGTTCTGCCGGTACATGACGTTCTTGTTTTTGCTGGGGCCGAATTTCTCTGTCCTGTTACTGGCGCCATCAACTTAATGCCGGGGACTAGTTCAAACCCAGCATTTAGGAGAATTGATGTTGATGTAGATACTGGGAGGGTTACCGGTCTTTTTTAAAAAACCCTGGAGATTTTTCAGAAATGATTTACTGCCAGCCTCAAGAAGCGCCGTCAAGGACAAGGTCTACCGACGATATTGCGGAGGCAAGTAAAATGTATAATAAGATTCTGGTGCCTTTTGACAATTCCAGCCAGTCGTTATCAGCTGCCCAGCATGCCTTAAAGCTAGCCATGGTGCGGAGGGCAACAGTTACGCTTTTCCATGTAGTGCAGGATTTACTCAATGATCCGGAAGAAAGAGCCAAGGTTCGTATTGGCATCGACCGGGATACCATTGTAAATGAGCTGAGAATTAAAGCACAGACTATGCTGGATCAGTTAAAAGAACGGCTTGCCGGGGATGATGATATTAAGATTGATACTGCTGTAGCAGTCGGCAACCCATCGCGGGAAATTTTGAAAAAGGCAAAAATAGAGAGTTATGATGTAATTATTATCGGCAGCAGGGGCTTGGGCAAAATACCGAGTATCCTGATGGGCAGCGTAAGCAATAAAGTATGTTCCAGCGCCACTTGTCCGGTCATAGTTATTCATATAGAGTAGGTATGAATTTGATTCTTTTTATAAAAGTTGCAGGCGTTGGGGATGTGATCGAAGATCAGGGCTTATGGCATTGAAGTAAAAAATAAAAAGCAAGCTTTGAACATAATTGCATCTGTTGGCGCCGATCAGGCCGGGTGCCGGTGGATGGCGCCAAAAGCCGTACATAGGTTGGTAATGCTGGAAGGGTTACTGCCAAAGCAGGCTAATATAATCAAACAGGAAATGCTCAGCAAAGGTGGGGAAGCTGCTGTCTCTAGGGGAGTGATTGACTGTTCTATTAGGGAGTCTAGTGTGCTCCTGATGGGCACCTTAAAACAATATGATGCGTTCCTGGCCAAACTTTCGCTGCAGCCTTTTGGCCTAGCTGAGCTAGCTGTTCGGATCAGGGATATATTAGATGGACAGGAGGGATGGACCCCCTTTAATCTGGACTGCCGCGGAAAAACTGTCCGATTGGGGGAAAGGACGCTGATCGTAGGGATCCTGAACGTAACTCCCGATTCCTTCTCGGACGGGGGGATTTGCGATGACTGTGGTTCAGCCTTGAACCGTGCAAAGCAAATGGCTGCCGATGGTGCCGACATCATTGACCTAGGCGGGGAATCTACCCGGCCGGGGTACACACCAGTGGATGCAGAGAACGAGCTGTCCCGGATTATCCCGGTTTTAGAGGAATTGGTTAAGGAGTTACCGGTGCCAATTTCTGTTGATACGACCAAGGTTGCGGTAGCCCGCCGGGCGCTTGAAGCCGGTGCCAATATAATTAACGACCAATCACCCTTGCGCGCTGATCCGGCCATGTTCGAGTTGGCTGCGGAATATGGGGCGCCCCTAGTATTGATGCACAACCAGCAGGGCACTGAGTACCGCGATTTAACCGGTGATTTGATCGAATATTTTCGGGACATCATCAAGGTAGCCATGGTTGCGGGAGTAACTCGAGATAAAATGATTATAGATCCAGGCATTGGTTTCGGTAAGTCTGCAAGGCAAAACCTGGAGGTACTACGGCGGCTAGGAGAATTACGTTGCCTTGGGTTGCCGGTGCTAATTGGAACCTCGCGTAAATCGACCATTGGTAAAGTGCTTGGACTGCCGGTAGACCAGCGGGTGGAAGGCACCGCGGCTACAGTCGCGGTAGGTATCGCAAACGGTGCTGATATTGTACGTGTGCATGATGTGAGAGAAATGGCGCGTGTGGCCAGGATGACAGACGCCATAGTCCGGGGGAATTAGTGTAAATGGATAAGATAGTTTTGGCGGGAATGGAGTTCTACGGTTATCATGGTGTGTTATCCCAGGAACAATCACTGGGACAGAGGTTTGCCGTGGATATTGAGCTGTCCCTGGAACTGGATCAAGCGGGTAATTCGGACAACCCGGAGGATACGGTGGATTACGCCAGCATTTTCGATATGGTCAGGGCGGTTATTGAAGGCAGGCCTCGTAGGTTGCTCGAGTCGGTGGCTGAGGATATAGCGGACAGTGTACTGAAATCTTTTCCGGTAAAAGAAGTGCTGGTCCGGGTTAAAAAGCCCCATGCGCCTTTGCCAGGGAAATTTGACTGGATGGCCGTAGAAATTAATAGAAGAAATGAATAACATTACCGGTGTTATTGCCTATATTGGCCTCGGTAGCAATATGGGGGATAAAGTGGCTAATATTAATAAGGCGCTGGCGATGCTGGATAATACTACGGGGGTGTGGGTGAACCGAGTGGCGCCTTACTATCGTACTGAGCCTATTGGTTACACCGGGCAGGATTGGTTTGTAAATACAGTGGCAGAATTGGAAACTGAATTATCACCATACGATCTGCTTTACTTGTTGCTTGCCGTAGAGGACAAGCTTGGACGGGTGCGAACAATACCCTGGGGACCACGGACGATCGACCTAGACCTGCTCATTTATGGTCGTGAAAGAATAAATACCTTGGAGTTAGTGGTTCCTCATCCCAATATGCATGAGCGTGCCTTTGTTATGGCGCCTCTGGCAGTTTTGGCGCCGGAACTAGAATTGCCAGGCAGGGGTAAAGTGGCTGAACTGGCAGCGTTGTTGTTTAGGGAGCAGCTTATAATGAAAATGAATCTTTAAATAATTCATTAAAAAGTACATAAGTTTTTATAAAAACCAATTGTCTGTTTGTTAAGGCTGTGTTAAAATACAATCCCATCTTTGACAGTCGATATGTACCCCATGTCAAGGACAATTTGGGTTTTTGGTATTCCAATCAAATAGGCATTTATGCTATACTAGTGAGTTATCCGTAACAATGTAAAAAGATTGACAGATAATATTTTATAATTTATAATAATTGTAAAATTGCAGGTATCATAAAAATAATACAATGATAAATAAAATAAAAAAACAAGGTCTGCGACTAACTCCCCAAAGACTGGCAATATTAGAATTGCTTGAAGGTAATACAACACACCCATCTGCTGAAGAAATATACCATCAGCTAAAACTCAGATACCCATCCTTGTCTCTTACGACAGTATATAATAATCTTGAAATGTTGACTAAAGCTGGGGAATTGCAGGAGATCAGGATTAAGTCAGAAAAAAGACGTTTTGATCCAAACCCAGTCCCCCATGGTCATTTTTTGTGTCGAATATGTGATTCCTTATCTGACCTGGACGCTGGTACACTGGAAATACGGGCACCATCAAAATATAGGGACTATTTGGTGGAAAATTATACGGTTTATTATTACGGTATTTGTCCGGTTTGTTTGGCAAGGGGAAACAAACGAAAAATTGAGTAAGTTAAAAAGTAGTAAATAAATAGGGTCAAGTAGTGAGGGTTAAAAGGGAGTTCGTGATTTTCTTTTGAAAATATCTAAGGATATAGAAATAGGGCGCTTATAACAAGCGCCCTATTTCATATTATTATTAAAAATTCCACAAATATTATAAGTCCAATTCATCGACTTGTTCGTTTCTAAGATCAAGTTGTGGCTCTGGTGTTCTTATCCCCTCAGATGATATCCTTCCCCCTCTCAAGAACTTAGTTAATTTATTAGATTGTAGTTTCATATATAGAAGGAGTTATGAGATAATACCAACAGAAGATTGAACGATTATTAGAGACTTTTTATCTTAAAAGAGGTGGCATAATAAGCATGACCCCTGATTTGATTAACTGGCTTGCTAGCCTTGCGTTTATATTAGCGGTAATAGCATTTGTGTTAGAAGTATTTGTTTTTCCCGGCTTCGGAATTTCTGGTGTCATCGGGATCATCTTGGTGGGTTGGGGGGTAATGCTGGTTGCGGTAGATGCTACCCAGGTAACGGAAGCAATGGTGCTTGCTATCATTGTTACGATTATTATCCTAATTGTGGGACTGCGTCTGATGTCCCGCTATAACCTATGGCGCAGGTTATCTTTACAAAATAAACAATTAAAAAATGATGGATACATTGCCCCTGCTCCAGGGTTGATTTTTTATAATGGAAAGGAGGGGATCGCTATGACCCCCCTCAGACCGGCAGGCTCGGTGGAGGTAAATGGCCACCGCCTGGATGTGATTACGGAAGGGGAATTTATTAGCCCCGGCGCGCGGGTTAGGGTGATCAAGGTAGAGGGCACGAGAGTTGTGGTAAAAGAGATAGCTGAATCCTAGTCTAGATAGATCATTCAACAACAAAATGCCGTATTTTAAGTGATTACACATCTATTAAAAATACTATTAAGTAGAAAATTTTTTTACAGGAGTGATGTAAGTGGGTGCTGGATTAATCGCAACCATACTAATTGTTTTTTTAATATTAATCGGTCTATCCGTAATTTTTAGCTTTATTCCCGTAGGATTATGGATTTCAGCCTTGGCGGCCGGGGTCAAGGTTGGCATAGTTTCCCTAATCGGTATGCGTCTGCGGAGAGTACCTCCGGCTATGATCGTTAATCCTCTGATTAAGTCTGATAAGGCCGGCATTGAAATTACTGTAAACCAGCTTGAGGCGCATTATTTAGCCGGAGGTAATGTAGACCGGGTAGTCAACGCTTTGATTGCCGCGGAACGGGCAGCCATACCCTTGCCCTTCGAGCGGGCTGCTGCGATTGATCTGGCTGGCCGGGATGTTTTTCAGGCGGTACAGATGAGCGTTAATCCCAAGGTAATTGAGACACCACTTGTATCAGCAGTGGCTAAAGACGGTATCGAAGTCAAGGTTATCGCCAGGGTGACCGTAAGGGCAAATATTGACCGCCTGGTGGGCGGCGCCGGCGAAGAAACGATTCTGGCCAGGGTCGGTGAGGGCGTAGTCACGACTGTAGGAAGCGCGGATAGCCATAAGCATGTACTGGAAACCCCGGATATGATTTCTCAAACAGTCTTGAGCAAGGGGCTTGACGCCGGGACGGCCTTTGAAATCTTATCAATTGATATTGCGGACGTAGATGTCGGGCGTAATATCGGCGCGCAGTTACAGACGGACCAGGCTGAGGCAGATAAGCGCATCGCCCAGGCCAAGGCGGAGGAACGCAGGGCCATGGCGGTGGCCAGGGAGCAGGAGATGAAGGCCTCCGTCCAGGAAATGCGCGCCAGGGTTGTTGAAGCTGAGGCACAGGTCCCACTAGCAATGTCCGATGCCCTACGCCAAGGTAAGCTTGGGGTAATGGATTATTACAACATACAAAACGTTCTAGCGGACACCCAGATGCGTGACTCCCTCTCAAAAATGGGCCCAGGCAGGGAAGGTAGTCCAGCCTCGCCATCCAAATGAGAAATGTTCTAAGGGTGTGAGACAGTGAAATATATATTGGCTTTATTTATATTGATCATAATATTGAGAGGTATCAGGCGCGCTCAGAGTTTCAGTACCCGAGAAATACCTGATCGGCTTGGGGATGCTATGAGCTTCAACCAGGAAGAAAGCTTTCCGGATAGACCGGCTGAAAAAGGATATGAGTTAGGCTTACCTGGAAATCTCGCTGGACCTGGCCGTGAGCCTGTGACAGTCAGTGATACTCCCGGCTATAGGGATAGTACGGAACAACTTGCCGGGAACTGTCAATCTGATCATGGAAATGATTTTACAGCCTACCGTAACCAGCAGGGAAGTGATGATGAAATAGAAATTAATGACGGCAATATCTACCCCCGGGACGTTATTAATGGGATGATTTGGTCGGAAATACTAGGTCCACGTGGTGGGATAAAGTCGAGGAAACGGTTTTAATCCGATACCTGCTCCATCAGTTCTGTTTATTACAGTTGTTTTTTTTGATATAATAGCTGTGGTATTTGAAAAGAATTCCCCCGGAGGGTATAATGGAAAAAATCGGCCCTTTTGCCGAAGTAATCATAGCACTTAATGCCCGGAGGACTGACCGGGTTTTTCACTACGCTGTCCCAGATGAATTTCACGATCAGGTTATTGTTGGCGTTAGGGTCATTGTTCCCTTCGGTAGCAGGCGGCTATCCGGGTATGTAACAGGCTTTGGTTTTCCGGAAAGTACAGTGAAGGTCAAGGAGATAGCCGGGGTAATGGATTCAGAGCCGGTATTTACCCCGGAGTTGCTAGAATTAGCCCGCTGGATGGCGGTAAATTATCTGTGTAGCACAGCAGAGGCGCTACAGCGTATTCTCTCCCCACGACTGTTAGTGAAGGGAGCACGTGAAGTGAAGCAAGTTCACCCCGCCCTGCCGGAGACTGAATTGAGGGAGGTACTATCCTCAATGGTCCGAGTTCCCAAACAGGCAGCAGCTTTAAAGAAAGCCTTAGCCTGTCCAGGACTAACCCGCAAGGAACTGGCGGTGGCAGCGGAAGTATCAACTTCTGTAATAAACGCGTTGATTAAAAAAGGCCTACTGACAGTTTCTGCGGTGAAAGTCCCACGCTATACAGGCCGGGTTGAGCAGCCCGTTGTTAAAACTAAAGGGCTTACTCTTAACGTCGATCAAGAAAATGCTCTGTCGCGAGTGGCGGGGGGGATCAGGCAGGGAGTATTCAACACCTTTCTTTTGCATGGTGTTACCGGTAGCGGCAAGACTGAAGTATATATGCGGGCTATTACTGTTGCGTTGGAAGCAGGCCGCCAGGCAGTAACTTTAGTCCCGGAGATATCACTTACTCCGCAAATGATAGAACTATTCCGCGAGCGATTTGGTGGGCAGGTGGCGGTTTTGCATAGCGCACTTCCAGTTAGGCAAAGGTTTGACGAGTGGCAGCGGATCAAGGAAGGCAGAGCACCTGTAGTACTGGGAACTAGATCGGCAATTTTTGCCCCCCTAACCAGGCCAGGTCTATTTGTTATAGATGAAGAACACGAATCATCCTATAAACAAGATGACCACCTGCGCTATCATGCCAGGGAGATTGCTTTAAAAAGGGCTCAGCTTGCCGGAGCGACAGTTCTGCTCGGCAGCGCGACCCCTTCACTGGAATCACGGATTAGGACCTCTCCCGGCGGTCCGTATCAGCTGTTAAAATTAAATAGCAGAGTAGTCGGGCGTCCTCTGCCACCGGTCAAAGTGGTAGATATGCGCCGGGAAGTGAAGGAAGGAAACTGCGGTATCTTCAGTAGGGAGCTCATTGACTCAATAAACTGGTGCTTGGCAAGTCGAGAACAAGTACTGCTTTTTTTAAATAGACGGGGTTTTTCCACTTTTGTGATTTGCCGGGAGTGCGGGCTGGTTTTGAAGTGTTCGCGGTGCGATATCTCTCTGACTTATCACCGGGACGGGCGCTTGAGGTGTCATTACTGCAATTATCATGTGAAAACACCGCAATTATGCCCTGACTGCGGCGGTCATAATATCCGGTATTTTGGGGCAGGTACGCAAAAGGTGGAGGCTGAGGCCGGTAATCTTTTTCCAGGGGCACGGATCTTGCGCATGGATAGTGATTCTACTGCCCGCAAGGGAGCCCATGCACAAATCATCAATGCTTTTCAAGATCGGCAAGCGGACATACTGATCGGTACCCAGATGATTGCCAAGGGACTAGATTTTCCGGGAGTGACCCTAGTGGGAGTGATTAACGCCGATACCACCTTGCATATGCCTGATTTCCGGGCAGCGGAGCGGACGTTTCAGTTGTTGACCCAGGTTGCGGGCCGGGCCGGGCGGGGAAGTCTTCCTGGGAAAGTGCTGATTCAGACCTTTAACCCGGAGCATTACAGCATTACTGCGGCTGCTGCGCATGACTGTAATAGGTTTTACCTGAATGAGTTGCCGGTGCGACGGTCCCTAGGTTACCCTCCATTTAGCCATTTAGCCAGACTCCTTTTTACCCATGAACATGAAGAGGAAGTTAAAAAGGGCGCCGTGCAGGCGAAAGAGCTGCTGAAAGAAATACTATCCGTTGATGATCGGAAAATTTCTTTACTCGGTCCTGCTGCTGCGCCACTGAACAAGATTAAGGATAGATTCCGCTGGCAGTTGGTCATTAAAGCTTTACGACGTGAAATATTAAGGGATGTAATTAGAGAATGCCTGTCCAGGCTGGAGCGGGATCGTGCTTTTAAGCCTGTTGTTAACGTAGACATAAACCCCCAGGGGATGTTATAGCTAAAGAAGGAGGAAAGGTGACTTGGCGGTTTATAAAATAATCGAAGTGGGAAATAAAATCCTAAGGGAGCATGCCAAACCGGTGCCGAAAATAACGCCAAATATTCTTAAGCTTCTGGATAACATGGCTGAAACTATGTACAGCGCCAAAGGAGTTGGTATGGCTGCCCCACAGGTAGGGGTCTTAAAGCGGGTAATTACTGTGGATGCTGGAGATGGTTTGATTGGACTTATTAACCCGGAAATATTAAAATTTGAAGGACAAGAGACTGACAGTGAAGGGTGCCTTAGTGTACCTGGAACCATCGGAGATGTTGTTAGGGCTGCCGAGGTAGAGGTAAGAGGATTGGACCGCAGCGGAAAAGAATGCATAATTAGGGCCGGTGGTCTGAAAGCCAGGGCGCTACAGCACGAAATCGACCACTTGGATGGTATCTTGTTTATTGACCGGGCCCGGAATATAAAGAAGATATAACGGCAATAAAAAAGGTTTTTGATTTGAGGGATGAGATGTGCGCGTAGTATTTATGGGAACGCCTGATTTTGCAGTACCTTCGCTTAAGGCTTTAATTGAGTCACAACACACTGTGTTGGCTGTTGTTACCCAACCTGACCGCCCAAAGGGCCGCGGGAAAAAGGAGGCTCCTCCCCCGGTCAAAGAAGCGGCACAGGCTTTAAGCCTGCCGGTTATTCAGCCGTTACAGGTGAAAGACCCGGATTTTATTAGGCTGCTGCGAAGTTTTTTACCGGAAGTGATTGTTGTGGTGGCCTATGGCAAAATCCTGCCAATAGATATTCTTTTATTGCCAAAGTATGGCTGTGTTAATGTTCACGCTTCACTATTGCCGAAGTACCGGGGCGCCGCGCCGATTCACCGAGCGGTAATCAATGGTGAGCGGGAAACCGGTATTACTACCATGTTTATGGACGAGGGCCTGGATACTGGAGATATAATCCTTCAGGAAAGCACACCGATCTTTGAAGAGGATACTGTTGGAACAGTACATGACCGTTTGGCTATAGCAGGTGCTCAGCTGCTGTGCAGAACACTAGATTTGATCCGGCGGGGGCAGGTACCGAGGGTGCCTCAGAATGATAAGTCATCTTATGCCCCGATGATTACAGGGGCAGATAAGTTAATTCAGTGGGATAAGCATGCCCGGGATATTTTTAACCATATTCGAGGAATGGATCCTTGTCCGGGCGCACATACTTTTTTGGGGGACAAGATGTTGAAAATCTGGCGCACCCATATCTGCGAGGAAGACTGTGTACAAGAACATGCGCAGCTCGAACCCGGACGGATACTAGAAACCGGGCGGGAGGGTATTATGGTCTGTACGGGCAGAGGTATGATTGTGATTGACGAACTGCAGTTACAGGGAGCAAAGCGGATGAGTGCGGCGGACTTTTTAAGAGGAGCGCCGGATCTCTCGGGTATGGTACTAACAGATAAGCCTGGGAGGGGAGGCGGTGGCCGATGAAGGAAGTTACGTTTGACCATGTGCGTAAAAGGCTTTTTGTCGGTCTAATAAGCGCGGGCCTGATCGGGTCAGGATTACTTTTAGCTGCAATCTGGTATTTTGTAGCCAATCCCTCAAGAAGTATGCTGCACCAGGCACTTCTGTTGGCGCTTGGTATAATGCTGGTGGGCGGTGTTGTGGTCGCTAGCTTTGGTGTTGGCGGTATCATCCTATCTATCCTCTATGCCAGAGATATTTCCGCGCTCAAGGGGCCGATAAGGGTGGCGGTAAATATTTTTTTCCCGTTAGCCCTGGCGCTTGGCCGGTTTTTTCATATTGATAAGGACAGGATAAAACATTCGTATATTGAGGTGAATAATTTTCTGGTTAAATCCAAAGCCCTTAGACTATCTCCCGGACAAATTCTCTTGCTGGCGCCGCATTGCCTGCAAAAAAGTGACTGCCCTTATAAAATTACAGTAAAAATTGATAACTGCCACCGCTGTGGTGGCTGTGCTGTTAATGATCTTCTTGAATTGAGAGATAAGTACGGTATTAATATGGGTATGGCTACCGGGGGTACGCTGGCTAGAAAATTTGTTAGGGATTATCGTCCACGCGGTATTGTGGCTATCGCCTGCGAGCGTGATCTTACCAGTGGTATTCAGGACTCCACCCCCATCCCGGTGCTGGGTGTCACGAATGAGCGTCCTTTTGGCCCGTGCTTCAACACCCAGATTAAACTGCCGCTGGTTGAGAAGGCCATCTGTTTTCTGATCAAGGATAAGGATAAAGAGAGGTTGGTCAGCTAAAATTACTAATTATACCGGAAAGGATGAAAATAGTGCCCCAAATTTCATCCAGAGAATTGGCGTTGCAGGTGCTTAGATGTGTTGATGAGGAAGGCGCCTATGCTAATCTGGCTTTAAATCAGGTATTGGAAAAGTACCGGCCCGGCAAGCTTGACCGGGCTTTTGCCACTGAACTAGCTTACGGGGTCTTGCGTTCGCTTAATACTCTGGACTGGGTGTTGGCCCAATTTATTAAGAAACCACTTACATCCCAAACTGCAGCGCTCCGAAATATTTTGCGCCTTGGAGTATATCAACTGATGTTTATGGACCGGGTACCCCCTTCCGCTGCTTGTAATGAAGGGACTGAGATGGCGCGTCGGCATGGACATCCTGGCTCGATCAAATTTGTAAATGGTGTACTGCGCAACGTTGCGCGGCGAATTAAAGAAATCAGGTTTCCTGAGATCAAGCAAAACCCTGTTGAACATATTTCATTGCGTTATTCCCACCCGGCCTGGCTGGTAGAACGTTGGCTCAAGGATTTTGGCCTGGAGGAAACAATATTGCTTTGCCGGGCTAATAATGAGCCGGCTCCGAATACGGTGCGGACCAATACCCTTAAAATTACCCGGGAAGACCTCTCGGCCAGGTTGAGAGAAGATGGGTTGACGGTATGCGAGACCGGCTATGCCCCGGAGGGGCTAAAAATTTCAGGCTTTTTTTCTTTTAATACGCTATCTGCTTTTCAAGAAGGATTGTTTCAGGTGCAGGATGAAAGTTCCATGCTGGCGGGGAGGGCTTTAATGCCTTCTCCTGGAGCTTGTGTCCTGGATGCTTGTGGTGCCCCAGGCGGTAAGGCAACCCACCTGGCTCAATTAATGGATAACCGGGGTGAAATTCTATCGGTAGACATCCACCCGCACAAGCTTAAATTAATCAAAGAGAACTGCGAACGCCTCGGTATTGTTATTGTTCAAGGTCTTACTGGAGATGCCGGAAAATTACCGAAAAAATTGCATGGATGGGCCGATTTTGTTCTGATTGATGCCCCTTGTACCGGACTAGGGGTTCTGAGACGACGTCCGGATTCCCGCTGGCGCAAGGAGCCCGGCCAAATACCGTCTATCGTTCAGTTACAGGCCGGGATTTTAAAAAGTGCGGCCCGTTGCCTGAGGCAAGGAGGGGTGTTGGTTTACAGCACCTGTACGATCAACCATGAAGAAAATCTTGGGCAGGTTGAAAACTTTCTGGACCGGCACCCGAATTTCATGTTGGAGGACTTGACCCAGTTTCTTCCCGTCAGCCTGGACTTAAAAGGAACAATGGCCGGCGGCTATTTGCAGACATTGCCCCATCTGCATGGTATGGATGGCTTTTTTATTTCTCGGATGAGAAAGAAGGGCTAGGGTAAAATGATAAAGAATAGTATGTTTGAGAAGGAAGGTCCTAGTTACAATGGCGCCCAAAATTAACTTAAAAGATCTCACCTTGCCGGAACTGGTCGTCTTGAGCCAGAAACTAGGTACTGAACAATACCGGGCAACGCAGATAGCAAGATGGGTCTTTCAAAAGGGAGCCGGATCATTTGATGAGATGACTAACCTACCCCAGGGTTTCCGAAGCCGTCTGGCGCTTGTAGCAGTGACAGGACATCTAAAAATACTGGCCAAGCAGGTTTCTCGTACCGGGGATGCTATAAAATACCTTTTTAAAATGGATGACGGGCAAGCTGTGGAAAGTGTTTTGATGAAACACAGCTACGGCAACTCGGTTTGCGTTTCTACCCAGGTCGGATGCAGAATGGGTTGCCGCCTTTGCGCTTCCGGGCTGGAAGGTCTGGTCCGGAACCTTAGCCCTGGTGAAATTTACGGGCAAGTTCTAGGTATTCAAAAAGATTATGGTGAGCGGGTAAGCCATGTGGTTATCATGGGTTCCGGTGAACCGCTGGATAATTATGGAGCAACCCTGACTTTTATTAAGAATGTTACTGCTTCTCACGGCCTCAATATCGGGCAGCGCCATATCACAGTTTCTACCTGCGGCTTAGCGCCCCGGATCAAGGAACTGGCTAGAGAAAAACTAGCAATTACCCTGGCGGTGTCGCTGCACGCTCCGGATGACTATCTGCGTGATACGCTGGTGCCGGTTAATAAAAAATACCCGCTCCGGGAGTTGATGCAGGCCTGTCGGGATTACGCAGTGCATACCGGGCGGCGAGTAACCTTTGAATATGCGCTATTAGATGGTCTGAACGATAGTCAGGAGCATGCTGCCAAATTAGGCCGGCTCCTATTGGGAATGCTGTGCCACGTAAATTTGATACCGGTTAATCCGGTGCCGGAGAGGTGTATTAGACCACCTTCGAAGCAGCAGGTTAAGTTTTTTCAAAATACCCTTGTAAAAATGGGGGTGGCTGCGACAATTCGGCGCGGACTTGGCGCGGACATAGACGCTGCCTGCGGGCAATTGCGGAGACGAATCATGAACTGTCAATAACCGGTAACTAATAGCTGATGGGGGTGATTGTCTTGGGTGTATTCTCCGATTTGGAAGGCAGCTTGGAAAAATATATTGAAGGTTTTTTTAAAGGTAAGTACAAAGAACATGTTGAGCCCGCGGAGATTGCCAAGCGGCTGGCGAGAGAAATGAGGGACCACCGGCGGGTGAGTATTAATAAGGTTTATGTGCCGAACCAGTATACTGTCCACCTTAACCCCGCTGAATACGATCAGATTTCGACGATTGCATCGACATTGTCCAGGGAACTGCAAGATTATGTTAAGCAAAAGGCCATTGAAAAAAAGTATGCCTTAACTGGTCCGCCAGCGGTGAATTTTTCAAGGGATGATCTGCGACGTGCTGGCAGTGTAAGAATAGACTCAGGATTTAGCGAAGCCCCTCCGGAGGTTGAGCAGCCTGAGATGGAAAAAATACCACTTGAACAAACCCAACGATTTTGCCTGGCTAAAGGCGCCACGGGAATAGAAAAAAAACTAGGCTCATCTGGTTGGCTGCAGATAGAAGGCGGTCCGGAACGGGGAAAATTTTTTAATCTAGATAAAGGATCACTTTTATTGGGGCGTCGTGCGGGTTGCGATATAATTTTTAGTGATTCTAGCGTATCTCGCCGTCATGCGCAAATTGAGTGGAGCCGGGGTCAGTATAGCATCATCGACCTCGGCAGTACTAACGGAACAAAAGTTAATGGTGTCAGAGTAACGTCCAGAGTACTTGAGCCTGGTGACACAGTAGTTTTAGGGGCTACAATTTGTACCTTTAAGGTGAAGTAGTATGCTAGCTGTTTTTATTATGATTTTGAGGTACTTTTTTTTACTGCTCTTATTTTTGTCGATTTTTAAGTTGATCAAATGGATGGTTGGCGACCTGCAAGAAGTAGCTCCGCAAGATTTTAAAGAAAGCCGGTCCGTTCATAAGGCAGGATCGCTCCCTTGTGAAACGGGTGATGGTGCAGAATTGGTAGTTGATGAGAGTTTATTTCCGGAACTGAAGAGCGGTGAAACTTTTGTCGTCGGCCAGGAAGTGCTTTTAGGCAGAGATAGACGCTGTGATATTAATATTGCCGCTTCGTTTGCTTCTGCCAGGCACGCACGGATATACTTAAAGGAAGGGCAGTACTGGTTAGAGGATTTAGAAAGTACGAACGGTACTTTTTTAAATGAGATCCCTGTGGATAAGCCGATTGTTTTGGCAAACGGAGATATAATTAGAATCGGAAGCGTCATTTTTCGTTTTGTGAGGTGGGGGTATGAGGTGGACGCAGGTAACTGATACAGGATTAGTCAGGAAGGTAAATGAGGACAGCCTGTATATATCGCCGGAAATAGGACTGCTGGCGGTTGCCGACGGAATGGGTGGCCATCAGGCAGGTGAAATCGCCAGTGGTATGGCTATACAAACGTTAGAACGTGAACTGCCCCATATGCTCCGCAAGGGCGCATTACCGGAAAAAGCTTTGGTTGATTCCGTTAAACAGGCCAATGTCTCAATATATGAGCTATCCATGCAAAACCAGGAGCTCAGGGGTATGGGCACTACTATTACCGCTTGTTTAAAGCAAGTAAGCAAATTGTTTGTCGCACATGTAGGGGACAGCCGGGCGTATTTACTGCGTAACGGCGAAATCAGTCAATTAACGCAGGATCATTCGTTGGTGCAGGAACTGCTTAGAAATGGTGGAATTAACGAAGAGCAAGCTCTGCAGCATCCCCAGCGTAATGTATTAACCAGAGCGCTTGGTACGGAGAAATCGGTTCAAGTCGACCTTTATAGTTTAAGAATATCCTCAGGCGATCTTCTGTTACTCTGCACGGACGGTTTAACCCGTTATCTCAGCCAGGAAGAGTTATTGTCTGTAATAAATAATGCTCCAGACATCAACACTGCTGTGCGTAATCTTCTCTGTAAGGCGTTGCAGAGTGGAGGTGCAGACAACATTACCATTATTCTGGCCGAAATTTAATTCCTTTACCGGTCGGATGATGTGGAGGAATGAAATGGCCCCAGTTAGCTATAGCGAAAGTAAATGTTCTACACAGGGTAAAACAGGCAGGCAGGTAGAATGGAAATTAATTTTGGTGACTGGTGTTTATATGATGACTGGGATGCTCCTGCTATACCTTGGGGTAACCGGAGAACCGGAGCCGCAGGCCATTTTAGTAGGTCTTGCCACCGTAGCAGCCTTTCTGCTAGTTAGCTTATATTGGCATTTTACGGGGTACCAGGGGGACTGCTTTTTACTCCCGGTGACAGCCTTGCTTTTTTCTACAGGGCTGGTATTTTTGTTCCGGTTAGATCCGGCTTACGCTGTCCGCCAGTTTGTCTGGCTGTTAGCCGGCCTTATGGCATTAATCTTAACTACCAGGCAGTTAGTTAATTTCCGGTTCTTAAGCGATTATAAATATATTTACGCACTGGCTGGCCTGGTTGCCCTGATTTTACCTGTCTTTTTTGGAAGTGAACAGGGAGGTGCAAAAAGCTGGCTGTATCTCGGATTATTTAGTTTACAGCCCTCTGAATTTGTGAAGATCCTGGTAGTGCTTTTCCTGGCCAGTTTTCTGACCGAAAACAAAGCTGTTTTAACTGCCGGCACGAGAAACCTGGGCTGGCTTTCATTACCCGGTCCTCAGGAGTGGGGGCCGCTGGCCGTTATGTGGGGCATTTCACTTTTACTTCTGGTTTTTCAGAGAGATCTTGGGGCTGCATTAATTTATTTTAGTACTTTTCTGACCATGGTGTATGTGGCTACTTCCCGTATTTTTTATATTCTTTTTGGCTTAGGACTTTTTGTAGCCGGAGCAGGGGCTAGCTTTTATTTTTTTGATCACGTTAGGTCCAGAGTAGAAATCTGGCTGAACCCCTGGCCATATATCGAAACTACTGGGTATCAGGTGTGCCAATCTCTTTTTGCTATCAATTCCGGCGGAGTATTGGGGGTGGGGTTTGGCCAGGGGTACCCAGAATATATTCCCGCGGTGCATACGGATTTCATTTTTTCGGCTATTTGTGAGGAGATGGGCTTATTGGGCGGTACTGGTGTGATCATATTGTTTATGATCTATGTTTTTCGGGGAATTAGAATTGCCTTAAAAACAAAGGATGAGTTTGCAGCCCTGGCAGCTTCCGGGCTGACTGCCCTCTTAGGGTTACAGGCTTTCATAATTATTTCCGGGGTAACCAAGTTGCTGCCGCTAACCGGCATTACTCTACCGTATATGAGTTATGGTGGAAGTTCACTTGTGGCAAATTTCATCTTACTCGGGCTTTTGTTAAATATTTCTCATGAGGCTTATGTTGATTAATGAAACAAAATATATTAAAACTCGGTTATCTGCTGCTGGGTCTTCTATTGGTCCTAGTCATCCATCTTTCGTATTTACAGGTAATCAAAGGTTCAGACCTAGCCGCGAATTCATATAATCGGCGCCTGCAGGAGCGAGAAGACCAGGTTAGGCGCGGGAGTATTTATGATGCCGGGGGTATAGCTCTGGCCAAGACGAATTTTAACGGCGGCAAGGGCAGGCGGGTTTACCCAGGGGGAAAAGATACGCCCCATTTGATTGGGTATATCTCCAGCAAGTACGGTAGGGCGGGGCTTGAGTCCGTCTACGATTCCTACCTGCTGGGGATGGAAGGTGCTGACCAGGTCAGGAATTTTATCAATAAGCTTCTGGGGCGGGAGCAAAAGGGCGGCGATATGACCCTGACCATTGATTTTACGCTTCAGCGTCAGGCGATGGAACTACTGGGCGGCCGTCGCGGGGCTGTGGTACTGATGGATACCAGGACGGGAGCCTTGCGGGTAATGGCTTCTAGCCCAGGCTATAACCCGAACCAACTTGAAGAAATCTGGCCACGCCTGGTTCAAATGGAGGACTCGCCCTTGCTCAACCGAGCAATACAGGGAGCTTATCCCCCTGGCTCAGCTTTCAAGGTGGTTACAGCGGCTGGAGTGCTGGCGACTAGTCCCGGCTACGCTGCCGGTACCTTTAACTGTCCCGGTTTCCTGATGGTGGACGGCTACAAGTTGACTGACATGTCTGCTCATGGCGAGGTGGACCTGAGAAAGGCATTGGCTGTTTCTTGTAATACAACCTTTGCTCAACTGGGCCTTAAATTAGGGCCTGATGGTTTTTACCGTACCTTTAAAGCTTTTGGGCTGGATCAAGACCCGGCCGTTGGGGTTCCGGTAAGGCCGGGTACGTTGGCCGCTCCCGGTAAGATGATCTCGACGGAGTTGGCTAGCAGCTCTATCGGCCAGGGTGAGCTGCTGGTAAGCCCTTTGCATATGGCACTGGTAGCGGCAGCCATCGCGAACCAGGGTATTATTATGCGCCCCTATCTGGTCGAATCGGTCAGGGATTCAGCAGGCGAAACTGTACATCAGGCGGTTTACCGCCCCTGGCTTACTGCCACTACCGCTAACATATCCGGAACAATTAAAGCGGGAATGATCGATGCTGTTCGTTACGGCACAGCACAGGCAGCTGCTTTTTCAGGAGCACAGGTGGCCGGTAAAACCGGTTCGGCCCAGAATCCGCACGGCCGGACGCATGCTTGGTTTATCGGTTTTGCACCGGCAGAGCAGGCCAGATTGGCTGTCGCAGTTGTTTTGGAAAACGCCGGCTCTGGTGGGGCAGTTGCCGCACCAATTGCCGGCAAACTGCTGGCGGCAGCGATAGCGAAGGGATATTGAGTAGACCGCTGGACAATAGTTGAAAAAAATTATAACATCATCATGTAATATCATTGTTTAAGTAGATCTGAGGTGGAAATATTGATTGGGAAGCTCTTGGGGAACCGGTATGAAATTTTGGAGCAACTAGGCGGTGGAGGGATGGCCATTGTTTATAAAGGCCGCGACACTGTTTTGAACCGGCTGGTTACCATAAAAGTACTCCGCCCCGAGTTTACCAGTGACGATGACTTTGTTCACCGTTTTCGGCGGGAGGCTCAGGCTGTTGCCAGTCTTTCACATCCCAACATAGTCAGTATCTATGATGTTGGACGTGCTGACGCAGTAGACTACCTGGTCATGGAATACGTAGAAGGAGACAACCTCAAGAACTTGATTAGAAGTCAGGGCACCCTGGATTCTGACCGGGCTATCCAGATTGCCCGGCAGGTCAGCGATGCACTGGAGCATGCCCATGGAAATAATATAGTGCACCGGGATGTTAAACCACAAAATATTTTGATTACCAGTGGCGGGCGGGCCAAACTTACTGATTTCGGGATTGCCAGGGGAGCTACTGCCGCCACCCTGACGCAAACTGACTCCATCGTGGGATCGGTCCATTATCTTTCACCTGAACAAGCTCGGGGAGAAACTGTCGGCCCGCAGTCCGATATCTATTCCCTGGGTGTTGTGCTGTATGAAATGGTTACCGGAGTGTTGCCTTTTCAAGGAGATACTCCGATTAGTGTTGCCCTTAAGCATATTCAAGATGATCCCATTCGCCCCTCCAATCTGAATCCGGCTATAGATTTAAGGCTGGAAAAGATTGTCACCCGGGCTATGGCTAAAAACCCATCCGAACGTTATCAAACAGCCGGACAGATGGTGCGTGAACTGGAGCAAACATTTGTTGACAGTTTTGATGAATCCAAACGGACTGCAGCAGCGGATGATGAGTTTGCCACTAGGGTGATCCCTACTGTCCGTAGGGTAAATGCCGAAGACTCTCAGCCAGTACAGGATAGGAAGTCTAAAAAGAAGCGGCCGATATGGATTTGGGTGGTTCTGATGGTCCTAGGGTTAATTGGTGCTGGTACAGCAGGTTTTCAGTTTTACTTAAATGTCGGCGAAATAGTCATACCCTCAGTCGTTGGGGAGACGTATGAAGATGCTCAGAGCATACTCGATGGAAAGGGCATTAAAAGCATTCAGATTTCCTGGAACAATCACCCTACGGTACCTGTAAATAGGGTTATTTCGCAGGACCCCCCACCTGATGAAAAGGTGAAAGTTAATCGCATTGTGACGATCAATGTCAGCAAGGGGGTGGAGCATAAAACTGTGCCCAAGGTCACCGGGCTCTCGCTAAGCGAAGCCATAGCTACAATCAATCAGAGTGAATTAAATGTTGCTGATACAGTCAAAGAGAAGTACAGCAATGACTACCGACAGGGATTAGTAATGGAGCAGGACCCCAAGGACGGGCTGTCCCTGGCTAAGGGCGCCCCTATTACCCTAACGGTAAGTAAAGGTCCCATGCCCCAACGGGTGCCGGACCTGGCCGGTAAGACTGTGGAGCAAGCCAGAACTGAATTAGAAAAAGTTAAGCTCAAGCTGGATGAAAATATTAACAGGGCCGTAAGCACTGATTTTATGTCCGGTCAAGTGATTGCTCAGAGTCCGGCTAAGGGTACGGAGGTCCAGGAAGGCACAGCGGTACAGGTAACCGTCAGCGACGGGCCCGGACCGAAGGAGCGCATCGCCAGTGTTAAAGCCAGGATAGATGACGACAATGAGAAGCATGAACTGAGCATTGTGGTAACGGACGTGCGGGGGGCCAACGAAGTCTATAAAAAAACTCACCAGGGCGGTAAATTTGTGGAGGAAAAAATTCCATATTACGGGAAGGCTTTGGTTCAAGTCTATATTGATGGGGACCTGATCAGTGAAAAAAAGTTTGAATAGCATGGAAAGCCTTAGACAGGGTATTGTGGTAAAAGCTTACAGTGGCTATTATTACGTGCAGGATGGCTGCGAAGAGTTTGTTTGCTCGCTTCGGGGACGTTTTCGCCACGAAAAACAACAAGTGGTGGTAGGGGATCGAGTGGAACTGGCGCTCAGGTCAAACCGGGCCGGGGTGATTGTAAAGGTACTGCCTCGTTGTTCACTGCTGCTTCGGCCAACGGTAGCTAATGTTGAGCAGGCGGTAATTGTATTTTCCGTGCAGCAGCCTGAACCAGACCCCGGGTTGCTCGACCGGTTCTTGATTACGACGTTCATAAATAATATTAAGCCGCTGATCTACTTCAACAAGATTGATCTAGCGGCGGGCGGCATAATGGAGCTTGTTTCTTGTTATCAGTCTGTTTACCCGGTGATGCTGACCAGCACCATAACCGGGACGGGACTGGAGGAGCTTAGCGAATCGCTACGGGGGAAAATTTCAGTATTTGCCGGCCCGTCCGGAGTTGGCAAGTCGACAATTTTGAATGCTATCCTACCGGGTATAAAATTAAAGACCGGAGTAATCAGTGAAAAATTAAAACGAGGAAAACATACAACCCGACATGTGGAGCTAATTCCCCTGCCGGAAGGTGGCATGGTAGCAGATACCCCCGGTTTTTCCAGCTTGGAGTTGCCGGATTTAAGACCGGAGGATTTATCCTGTTGCTTCCCGGAAATGGAACAGTATCGCGGGCAGTGTTATTTTACCGGCTGCTTGCACGACAGAGAGCCGGACTGCGCGGTCAAGGAAGCTGTTGGAGTTGGTCGAATTGCAGAAATACGTTACCAGCAATATCTGCGATTCTTGCAAGAATTAAAAGGCAGGAGGCGTTATTGATGATTAAGCTGGCACCTTCGATTTTATCTGCTAATTTTGCAGCACTTCTTGACGATGTTTTAAAAGCTGAGGAGGCTGGAGCGGAATACCTGCACATCGACGTAATGGACGGTCATTTCGTTCCTAACATCACTATCGGTCCCCTGGTGGTAGAGGCGCTCAGGTCAAGGAGTCACATGTGTTTTGATGTACATCTAATGATTGAAAACCCTGAGCTCTACATAAAACAATTTATTAATGCTGGCGCCGACCTGGTTACTGTACACGTGGAGGCAACACCGCACCTGCACCGGGTCCTTTCTATGATCAAAGAAAAAGGAGCACTAGCTGGTGTGGCGCTTAATCCGGCCACACCGCCTGGAGCGGTGGATTATGTTCTACCCCTAGTGGACCTGGTACTTTTAATGACCGTCAACCCCGGCTTTGGTGGGCAGTCTTTTATACCGGAGGTGCTACCAAAGATCAGTACAATCAAAAACATGCTCAGAGAGAAGGGCCTAAACGCTGAGATTCAGGTGGACGGCGGAGTAAACCGGGATACGGCAGCGGCCGTGGCGCAGGCCGGCGCAACAGTGCTGGTGGCCGGTTCGGCTATATTCGGTAGGGAGGATATTGTTGCGGCAGTGCGTGAAATCAGGGAGGCTGCTGAACAGAAACGGTGAATAGCTTGCTGGGTTACAAGCATTGCAGAACAATATACAGCATATTTCTGAATCCGTGAGTCTGAAAAAATAAAATAATTCGTAATTTAGTGTAATGGAGATAAGCAAAGGATAATTCCAAATTCAATATTTCACCTGTAGGTGTAAACAATGAAATTTAGCATAGAACAATCAAATGAAGACCTGACGCCTTACACGGGTTTAGCATTGGTCGGGGCAATTTCCATATTATTACTAAGGATGTTGAAGCATAAGAAGTGATGTAGTGATATTAACCAAATTCATTAAAAAATTCCTACTTATTAATGAATTTCTTAAATTTAAAAAAGTACGAACTCCTATTGACAGATTATTGAAAGTACTCTAGTATTTAACTAACTGGTTGGTATT
>JAQVOX010000098.1 GCA_028702435.1 Desulfotomaculaceae bacterium
AGTCGTGCTTCTTTGGATGACACTTATTTTCCATATGTCATCCCAGGTAGCAGAACAATCTAATGCGCTAGGGGCCTTGTTTTGAAAGAGTAAGATTGTCAACAACCCCGTCCCCCTGACACCGACTATTTTAAATAAGGACGGTAACTAACTGAACTCAGTTTGATACCGTCCTTTAAATTTTTATAATAATATTTTATTCTTAAAATATAATGTAATAATTATCTCTCAGCAAAAGTAAAACCGGCAAACCAATTTACTGAAAATTCAGAATTAACTAAAAAGGAATGAGTCGTAAATAAAAAATAATAAAAAAGGGGGGAAATAAATGAATATTGTAGATTTGATTACAAGAAATGCTGAATATTACCCTAACCGTAGAGCAATTATTTGTGGTGACGACGGGCGTGAATTTACCTGGGCGGAGTATAACAAACTAATTAACCAGTTTGGCAACGGCTTAATTAAAATGGGAGTTCAGAAAGGTGACCGGGTGGGTATTTACCTGCCCAACAGTCCAGAATGGCTTATAGCCTATTTCGGTACAATGAAAATTGGCGCTGTAGCGTTACCATTTAATATTCTTTATAAAACTGGCGAAATAGCTTATATCTTAAGCAATTCCCGCACTAAAGTAGTTTTTGGCGCTTCACAGGAGGTTAAACAAAACCTTTTGAAAATTTTGAGTGAAGTCCCGACAGTGGAAAAAATAGTGACTCTGGGGGAACCGGTGGAAGGAACAACTGATTTTCAATCCTTCATTTCGGAGAATTCAGACGTTCTGGCTACCGTAGACTGTGCTGAAGATGATACCGCAACAATGCTCTACACTTCAGGCACTACCGGGCGGCCCAAGGGGGTTATGCTTACTCACAAAAACTTCGTAACCAAAGCTGCTATAAACGGCGTGGCTGAGCAAATTAGTGAGCAAGACATTTTTATGACAGCGACTCCCTACTGCCATATTTTTATTACCGTAACCCTGCTGGGACCGTTATATGTTGGCGCCGGTGTGCTCACCATGTCGCGCTTTAACCCGGAAAAAACGCTTGAGCTGCTCTCCAGCTATAAGATCACTCACTTTGCCGGTGTGCCAACAATGTATATCTTTATGCTTAATGCCTACTCGCCGGAAAAATACGACCTCAGTGCGTGGCGCTTCAAACAAACGGCCGGGTACGCTATGCCTCCGGAGCTATTTAATAAAATTGAGCAAACTTTTGGTTCAGGCTTGTGTGAGTATTATGGATCTACAGAAACTGGCGCCACAGTAACGTACAACAGAATGGGGCACAGTAAAATCGGCTCAATCGGGCCGGTGGCGCCGGGGTATTCCATGAAGGTAGCGGATGAAAACGGCAACGAATTGCCGGTAGGTGAAATTGGAGAACTGCTGGTCAAAGGGAACGGAATTTTTAAAGGCTACTGGGAAATGCCTGAAGCCACTGCAGAGGCTTTCAAAGACGGTTATTTCTGCACCGGCGATCTGGGCTACTGCGATGAAGACGGTTATTTCTTTCTTGTCGACCGCAAGAAAGACTTGATTTTGTGTGGCGGCTATAATGTCTATCCTCGTGAGGTAGAAGACATTCTTTATCAGAACCCAAAAATTTTGGAATGCGCGATAATTGGTAAGGCTGATTCGGACAGGGGTGAAGTACCGGAGGCGTATGTCGTGTTGAAGCAAGGGGAGCAAATGACCGAAGAAGAGCTAATCAACTTTTGTAAACAGAGGATGGCTTCCTATAAAGTACCCCGGTTCGTTAACTTTATTGATGCAATTCCCAAAAGTGCTACCGGTAAACTTTTAAAACGCAAGTTGAAATAAGAAAGGGCTTCTGCAGGCTGTGTTTCCGTGGGATAGCAGGATTAGCTTAAGCCAGATCCCAATGCCAAGCAGTCTAACACAGCCTGCCCCTCCAGGCATGATTAACCTTTGGGAGAGATTTTTATCTTTTTGAAAAAGCCCATCAGTAAACATATGAAGGGGTGAGGACTTGGATTTTGAACTTGATAAGGAACTTTTATTTTTAAAAGAAATGGTGCGGGACCTGGTGCAGGAAAAGGTGGTTCCACGGGCCGCTGAAATTGACCGGACGGATGAGTTTCCCTGGGATATTAAGGAAGACCTGGCGGAGCACGAGATACTGGCCATGCCATTTCCGGAGGAATATGGCGGGACTGGTGGTAAAGTCCTTCCCATGGTGATCGTGGTAGAGGAGATAGCCAAAGTCAGCTGTAGCGTATCGATGATCCCTGGCGCCCAGTGCCTTGGTTCGGCAGCTATCGTCCTTGCCGGGACTAAGGAACAAAAGCAGCGATTCCTGCCTAGCCTGGCCAGCGGAGAAAAATTGTGCGCTTACGCTCTTACGGAGCCAAATGCGGGTTCCGATGTAGGAGGTATTCAAAGTTTTGCCGTGCGAGAGGGAAATGATTATGTACTCAACGGCACCAAACGTTTTATTTCTTTCGGTAATATTGCTGATATTCTAACAGTATTTGCCAAAGTAATCGACCAGAATACCGGAGAAAAAAAATTGTCCTGCTTTGTTGTGGAAAAGGGCGAAGGCTTGGTTGTCCGTAATTTAGAACATAAAATGGGCGTAAAAGGCACGCCGACGGCGGAATTATTCTTTGACAACATGCGGGTTCCGGCGGAAGACCTGCTGGGTGCCGAGGGGGACGGATTTAAAATTGCCATGCAGGTGCTTGATAAAACAAGGGCGGAAGTGGCGGCCCAGGCCCTAGGCTTAGCCCAGGGCGCTCTTGACGTCGCGGTGCAGTATGCCCGTGACCGGGTGCAGTTTGGTAACCCCATCGGAAAATTTCAGGCGATCCAATTTAAGCTTGCCGATATGGAGATGAAAACACAGGCATCGCGTTACCTGACGTACGTGGCAGCGGATAAGTACGACCGAAAAGCCCATGACCGTGGGAAATATACAGCTATGGCCAAGGCTTTTACTTCTGACACGGCGATGGAGGTTACCACAGAGGCCATCCAGGTGCTGGGCGGATATGGTTACAGTGAAGAATATCCGGTGGAGAGAATGTTCCGGGACGCTAAAATTCAGCAGATTTACGAAGGAACAAATGAGATCCAGCGGATAGTAATCGCCCGGAGCCTGTTGGGTCGCGGTTTTTAATAGTTGGGAGGGATAACTATGCAAATAATGGTTTGTTTAAAAAAAATACTCGATCCAGAAGTGCCTCCACGGGATTTTCGGCTGAAGAAGGGAGAAATGGCTCCCGCTACTGAAGGTATACCTCTGGTGATGAGTTCATTTGACCAGAACGCACTGGAAGTAGGGCTGCAGTTGCGGGAAAAATTGGCCGGAGCAACAGTGACGGCGGTAACAGTCGGTCCGGAAGATTCCGAAGATGTCTTGCGCAAAGCCCTGGCGGTGAAAGCGGACCGGGCGGTCAGGGTGCCGCTGGAGCAGGACAGTAAATTAGCCGGCGGTATTGTGGCCGGCCTGCTTGCGGGTGCGGCCAAGCAGCTGGGAGCGGATCTGGTGATCTGCGGCCGGCAGGCCGGAGACTGGGACGGCAGCCAGGTCGGGTTGATTCTGACCGAAGCATTAGGGTGGCCTCTAGTAAATCTGGTAATGGGCATTGAACCCGGCTCAAGCGGTTTAGTATTGAGGCGTGAATTAGATGAAGGATATGAAGTGATTGAAGGAAACTCACCTCTAGTGGCCGTTGTAACTAACCATGAGACTAACGTTTTGCGCATAGCCAAGGTGAAGGATACAATGGCGGCCATGCGTAAAAAGATAGAGTTATTTGATGTGGTGGATTCAGCAGCAGTAGAACTGCAGGGTGGCCGGATAGAACTGGTAAGCCTTGAGATCCCGGTCAAAGAAGCAAACTGTGAAATGATTACAGGCGAAAACGGCGGAGAAAAAGCGGATAATTTAGTCAAACGCCTGTTAGAGTTAAAAGTCTTATAGGGCATTGGTCATAATGAACTAGCCAGTGAGAACGGGGGGATAAAAATGTCCTTAGTCCTGACCTGTCTGATGGATCAAGGAATGTTGTCCCGGGATAGCCTTGAAGTGATTGGCGCCGGGAAAAGTTTAGCTTCAGATCTGGGCGCCGGGCTGGCTGTAGCGGTAATCGGCGCGGAAACAAGCGCTTTATGTGCAGCAGCCGGGGAATACGGGGCAGGTAAAATATATTCGGTTCAAGACGCTTCACTGGAGCAGTATTACTGCGAAGGGTACCTGGCCGCACTGGAGGCGGTGTGCCGGGAGTGTAAGCCGGTTGCGGTTCTGTTTGTAACCAATATGCAAGGACGCGAATTGGCGCCCAGGTTGGCCAAGCGGCTGAATAAAGCGGCGCTTGTTGACTGCCTAAGTTTTAATGTGGAGCATGAAACGGGCCGCATTATTTTTACCAAGCCGGTGTTTGGCGGTAAAGCAATGGCGCAAGTTGTGCTGAGTGACGCTCCGGCGGTAGTCGCCCTGCGCCGGCGCAGCTTTGAACCGGCCCAACAGGATCAAGTGGAGCCGGAAATAATCCAAGTCAAGCCGGTCTCCATCCCGGTTAACCCGTTTAAAGTAATGGAACGGGTTGAGGAACAGCAGGCAGGCGTTCGTCTGGAGGATGCCCGGGTTGTAGTGTCCGGGGGGCAGGGACTCGGCGGGCCGGAAAATTTTGCGATACTCGAAGAACTGGCCGGCCTGCTTGGAGGCGCTGTAGGCGCCAGCCGGGTGGCGGTGGATAGCGGCTGGGTCAGCAGTTCGAAACAAGTGGGCCAAACCGGCAAGATCGTCGCGCCGGATGTTTACCTGGCGGTGGGTATCTCCGGGGCTTGCCAGCACCTGGCCGGGTGTTCCGGCGCCAAGGTCATCGTAGCTATTAATACTGATCCCGAGGCGCCGGTTTTTGGAGCTGCCAGGCTTGGTGTAGTTGGCGATTACAAAGATGTTCTGCCACCGCTGATTAAAAAAGTAAAAGAAATTATCTAAGGTGAATAAAACACTTATAACGGCCTCTTTCATGAGGCCGTTTGCATCATACTGAGGAAAGGAGAACTAATATACATTCCTTGGCAATGAGTTTAACCAATTTATCTTACAGAATCGTGTAAATGGAATAATCATCCTAAGATTTGACGATAATATTATTGCAGCATAAATCGGGCAAAAGAATATCATAATCTGGCTGTACGCCATTGCCCAGTCTCTTGATGGCTGCGTCCACTTCTTCGTGATTTCCCTAGCAGAAAGGAATACCACTTTCCGGATTGAGTCATCAGTGGTGAAACAGTGGATGGAAGACTTGGTTGGTTTTGCAGCTGATGAAAAAACAATCAGGATGATCTACACGCACCCTTCGGATCCCCGTTTTTGCCTGGGTGCAATCCGGGCTTTTGAGGAGAAGGTTAGCTCGGAACAGCAAAAAGGCCGAATTACCATGGCCCCGATGAGCTGGTATGCGGATTTCTTGAGCCGCAGCGCGAAGACCAGCTGTCAAGTGAAAAGACTGGGCGCCGGCGGTTACTTGATCGATTTGGAGAATTCTGCCGGGCTAAAAGATATTACCGTGGCGGTCTATCTGGGGGATGTCGCTGAGTATGCTGTCCGGGGCGGTGACACTAAAAGTGTTTTAGAGGAAGGGTGGCTATATTTGACGATTACCTCCGACCAACAAAAAAAGCGTGTTGAAGTGCAACGGGCAGTACCACCAAATTAAAATATGGAATTAAGTTACTTCAGGACATCCTAACTCTTTGTTTACTATCGACCTGATTGCTGTTTGACAGGATTCCTTTGGTTGCCTATTGGGATAAAATTTACATATTCTATGGTTGAAGCACGACCTGTAGCGCAACGGAGTTTATATTAAGTTTTTACGGAGATGATGCCTTTGCGTTGTTGACTGGTGCAGAGGCGGAGTTGGTTGCAGGCGGCGGTGCCGGGGGGGCTGAACCACCTTTCTCCCACTAGACTAAATATTTGACCTCAGCGTCCGGGAAGAATTCTCTTGTCATAGCTTCAAATTTCGCACGTATTTCTATTAATAGCTCGCGGGGGTAAATATATTTGCCGTAGCCAAACTGCCCAAACTTAAAGGTTCTGGCCTCCTCGTCCAGGCTCAGGTGTGTGCCCGGGAAAATCTCTAAAATGTTTGCCTTGGCTCTTTTGGTAAACCTGTGAGTAATAAATTCGAAGGTGAGCCCGGGAACATGACCAAACCTTACACTGAGTCTCTGAAAAAGCTCCCGGTAGCTGTCCTGCCAACCTTTTTCAGCCATAATCGGTGCTACCAGAAAGCCGAGGGGGAAACCGGAGGCCGCAACTTTTTGAGCAGCGTCCAGCCTTTCCGGCAGCGATGGGGTAGCGTGCTCAAACCGGTCGATTACTTTCGCGGTATTGATGCTGAAACGGAACCTGGTGTGACCGTGATGAGGAACATCCAGCAGAGAGTCCACATCGGTAAATTTGGTGACAAAGCGGAAGCGGCCGTACTCCTGAGCGCCAAAAAACTCAATTGCCCTCCTCAGAGTGCCGGTGTAAGGCTCCACCGGCAGCGGGTCGGATGTTGCGGCACCCTCAAAGACGGTAACCTCGGGTTTTCTCTTTTCAATATAGTTACCGGCGGCAGACAGGATTTCTTCTATGTTTACATAAACGCGCAGGTAGGGTTTTTTGCCCAGGTTGGTCAAGAGATAGCAGTATTCACATTTACCCGGGCAGGAAGTGGTCAGGGGTAGCTGGAAGTGAGCCGAAGGCTTGCAAGTCTCAAATTTCAAGGTTCGGCGTATCCCCACTACCAGTGTTCGCTTGCCTTCAAAGTAACCTTCGGACGGAGTTTTACCGGGGATGGTAGTAATCCGGTTGTGGGAGGCCGCAAAGCTGGTCTCCACACCCTGAGCACGGAAATAATCCAACAGTTTTTTCCCCAGCGGGTACTGCAGGGCTTCTTTTTCAAATATGACTCTTGCAGGCGAAAAAGCCACTTTAATCCCCCGTGTTTTTCTTTTAGTATTTCTCTTTTTCATCAAACTATTAACCTTTGTAACATAAAAAGTGCTTTAGGTGTCAGGGGTAGGTGTCAGGGGTAGGTGTCAGGGGGACGGGGTTGTTGACAACATTTCCAATGAAAAGTAACTTTGGGAAGCAGGGGGACGGTTTGTCCGATAAAGGACACCATGTGGTTGGAATTTGAAAT
>JAQVOX010000099.1 GCA_028702435.1 Desulfotomaculaceae bacterium
ACCACCAAAATGGAAGAATCCCAAAACACATGGGAGGAGCTGCAAGGATGATTAAAAAATGCTTTTTATGCAATGGTAAGACGGTTAAGAAATTAGTTACTGCCGAGAACTGGTGGGGCGATGAGCTTACCTTAATAGAAAAAGTCCCCGCATGGGTATGTGATAACTGTGGTGAACAATACTTTGAGCCCGAAGTGTGTGAAGAATTAGACCGTCTTCGTAATACCCCTCCTGCTGCAAAAAGGGTAATTCAAATTCCCGTGTATAACTTTCCGGGAGTGTCAAGGGGACGGGGTTGTTGACAATCTCATGCCTTCAAAACAAGGCCCCTATTTAGCGGTGAACGGCTTAACCATGGATTTTTGTGTGATAGACCTGACAGGTAGGGCGGACTGCTGGGATTGGACTTGCTATCCAGGGTCGGCACTGTGATTGACTTAAAAAATATGCTAATGTACGAAGGAATTTAACTATTAAGGGAGGTTTAATCACTTTTTTCTAGATCTTGCCGTCCGCAGCAGTTGTTGCAAAATTTACAACAACTGAATAGTGGAGGCCATTGACCAAATCTGATACCGAAAAGGACGAGCAGATTGTTGAATTATCACACCGTGTGGATACTGAACTCGTATTCCCGCAGTTAATGGGTCTTGATACAAAACCTCTCTGTCAAATTCTGCTTGCAAGTTCTTATCTGTATAGTAGTTATCACCTCGATAAGATGATCGCGTGACTCGCCGACCTTCTGCTTCTTCACGGAGGTTATCCTCGTATAGCTGCTTGATTTGCTTATATGATATGTCACGAACTGTATTATAGAGTGTGCCTTGAAATAAATATTCAGTCATGCAATACTTCAAACGGGCCAGTACCTAATAAATGTAGGTATCACCGGAAGCCATCATCAGCAACACTTTTTACCTTATTATACTGTCTTCGGATCAGCTGTTTAAATCTTGTATCCGATAGTCCATCGCCCGCATCCACGCCGTCTTCCGAAAGCAAATCATAAAAATATTCGGCATAGTTCCTATCTTCGCGCACCATTTTCTTGTAACGGGCTAAGATCTCAGTCTGAAAATCCAGTTCGAATATATACCGTGGAGTTTTGCCTGACAGGTATTCATTTACCAACTCCATCATGTAATCAATATTCTTTCCCATATCAGTCTTCCTCTCAGGCATATTTTTTCGGTTTTGCATTACCAGGCTGTGGGGTGAATACCTTTTCCGGTATAGCTGCACTGCCAGGCAGGAAGTATTCTACTGCGGACATGTAACCTGGCCTTCCCAAGTTAGGGGCATTGGTAAAAATCCATGTCAAATATTCAAATGGATTCAAGCCATTTTCCCTTGCACTCACAATCAGGCTGTAATAAATTGCACTGGCTCTGGCGCCGTTTGGCGTGTTAGCAAAAACTTTTTATTCTCCAACACCCCAAGGGGTGCCGGTGGTAGTGCAATAATGTACAGCATAATTGAAACGGCCAAGGAAAATAATCTGAAACCCTATAATTACCTGCAATACCTGTTTGAACAGTTACCTAATATCAATACCGATGATGAAGCCGCAATTGAAAACTTAATGCCTTGGTCGGATGCTTTACCAGCGTACTGCAGAATGCCGCAGCCTTCACAATAGATATTCTATCTCATATAACTTAAATGGGGTAGGTGTTCAGGATTAGACGCTTACGGAGAGACGCCTTGCTTGAGCATATTGATTTTTTGTTCGTCAATATCAACACAGGTAACCTGGTGGCCAAAGGCTTTCTTTTTTCCTTTATTTTTACCTGTTAGATACGCTACAAAGGGCCAAAGTGTGTTGGGATCATCCCAGATAGTCGGAGGGTGACTTAAATTCTATTATGTTCCATTTTCTGAATATCCTAGCTATCTAGAATAATCCTCATCGTCATGAAAAATGACCTGCCTGTTTATGCCCAGCATCATTATATGATAAAAACCGCTGGCGCTTTTCTCTCTAGCTTGTCTTGGCGATGCTCACACCCCCCCAATTCAAGGTTACCTTTCATTGGAAATAATGTCAACAACCCCGTCCCCTTGACAACCCCCTTGACATGCCTGGTTCGAAGTCGGGATAACGATTTAGTCGGGATAAGGTTTGTAAGGGTGGGAGGCACAATTCTAGGACTCAGAGCTTGGTTGAGGCCTCCTTCCGAGAACTACCGAGCAGAAATATATTGAAATTCCTACGTGTTTTATATAGACTTGGGTTCAAAGTATAACCAGCTGGGAGGTGCGGAGGATGAACGTCTTTATCCTGTCGATCTCGAAAATTTTTAAGGGAGCGGTCAAGGCCTTTCAGACTTTCCCTGCCGCAATCGCCAACGCGCTGGCGTTCGCGATTGTGACGATGGTCAGGATTCAGCTTGACTGGCCCCAGCAGGAGGCCTACAATTTCCTGTTAAACTGCCTGCACTGGGCCTTCGCACTGGGCGCTGTATTCAGCCTGACCGTGATCACCCTGGCCCAAAGCCGCTATAACACGGCAAGGGCTTTCCTGGCTGCCAACCTGCTCGGCGCCGCAGCTGCGGCGGTGACCTTCCTAATGCTCTATCTATTCAGCGGAACGACCCCGGGCCTGTCCGAATTCCGTTATCTGGTGGTCTCAAACCTGGCTGCCGCTCGGGTCAGTATGGCCATTCTGGTCAGTTTGATCGCCTTTATCTACCTGGCCGGCTATCCAAAAGACAAGTCCGACTTCGCCCGTTCCTTTTTCATGACCCAGAAGGCTCTCTTCATTGCCCTGATCTATGGCCTGGTGATCGAGGGCGGGACCTCCGGTGTGGCAGGCGCTATCGAAGCACTGCTGTACCAGGGGATGAGTGAAAAAGTGTATATGTATCTCGCGACTTTTAGCGGTTTCCTGGCTTTTACCATTTTCGCCGGCTATTTTCCGGACTTTCGCAGGGGAAACACGGACGAACAACGCGAATTGGCCCAAAAGCAGCCCCGGTTTATCGAAATTCTATTCGAATATATCATGATACCGCTCGCGTTGGCCTTGACTGTTGTCCTTTTGCTTTGGGCGGGCAAGACTGTGCTTAGCGGCATGGGGACCTCCTTCATGATGCTTTCCGGCATTGCGACCGCATATACTGCCGGCGGAATCTGGCTCCATATCATGGTCACCCGCTACGAATCAGGACTGGCGAAATTTTATCGCCGCGTTTATCCGATCGCCGCACTGGTAATCCTGGCGTTCGAGGCCTGGGCCTTGCTGATCGAGCTGCAAAAGGCGGGTCTCAAAATGGCCTCCTACTCGTTTAGTGTGTTCTGGGTCATTGCCTTAGTATCGGCTGTCCTGCTGATCGTCTTTAAGGCCAAAGCCCACCCGGCAATTGCCGCCCTGACCTGTGCGCTGGCAGTTTTCTCGGTACTGCCGGTGGTCGGGTACCAGGCCCTGCCGGTCTCATCCCAAGTCAACCGGCTGGAAACCCTGCTGGTCAGCCAGGGTATGCTGCAGGACGGCCAGCTGCTACCTGCAGCCAGCGTGCCGGAACCGGCCGTACGCGAATCTATAACTGATGCGGTCGGCTATCTCGCCAACGCCCGGGATGCTAAGCTACCGGCCTGGTTTGATCAACACCTCGGCGACAACAGAACCTTCAAGGCCAGGTTAGGCTTCGAACCGGCCTGGCCGCAGCCGGAAGAAATTTTGCGCAATAACTCCGGCATAGTGACCATCCTATTTTTGTCATCTGAAGCTATTGATATCGGTGATTACCGCTGGGCGGTCGATATGCAGCTTAATATAGACAATTATAAAGGGCAGTCTTCAGTCACGTTCGCCGGGGACAAAGGACTGTACCGGCTCGATTGGGCAATAGAAATGCAAACGGGAATACCGACCTTGAAGATCGACCTGGACGATCGCCTGATTCTCGAGCAGAACTTCAAGACTTATATCGACCGGGTTGTGTCGGCGTACCCGCCAGGCAACGGGCAACCCACACAGGCGCCCTTCAAGGATATGAGCCTGCAGATAGAAACCCCGGAAGTGACGGTCCTGCTTATTTTCAGCAATGTTGAAATCAGGCTTGATCCCGGCCGGGACAATATCAGCTACTGGCTCAACCCAGGTGCTTTATACTTGAAAGAGAAGCCCTAAGGCGCAACGCCAACTCCAAAATTTAGCCCGCTATATCGCTCATCGGCGAGTGAAATATAGCGGGCTGGTTATTTAACTAGATAAACCAACTAGCGGAACCGGAAAATCGGGATCATTGGGGCCGGGTCGGTGGGAGCGTCCATTGCTTATGCGCTGGCAATCAGCGGTCTGGCCAGTGAATTGGTCATGGTTGATGTAAACACTACCAAAGCGGAAGGCGAGTCCATGGACCTGGCTCATGCTGCTGCTTTTATCAAACCAATCAGAAAACTACCGAGCAGATACTGTTGGTGCAATTTGGTCATTAGTGGTGGTAAACTTGAACACTGTCTATTTCAGCAACCGAAAAATGCGGTTTAATCTCTTTTACACGGTTGAGCAGATCCTTTTCCATCAAAGGTTCTTCTTTGGAAACGTATAAAATCGTGGATCGCAATTCTAGTTCCTTAGCATTCATGCCACCAAAATCCTTAAGCACTTCATTTATTTGGGAGGCATATTTGGTTAATAACTCTTCCCCTCTTTTTCTGAAATGCGCTGTTTTACCAGCTTCCTTAATTTCATATCTTAACCTACGACTCCAGTCAATCTTGACCCCATCCATTGATGCGAAGAAGCTCAAATCATCAGCCAGTTCCTCGCTGTACGGGCCATAGTTATACAGTATATAGTCATAGCCACAGGGAACCCGATAAATCTCCTGTAAAATGTAAACAAGTTTCTGCAATACCGTCTTTCCAAACTGGGGCGAAACTCCCTCTAGCTTAAGGGCTAATTCTGCCATCAAGCCATATTGATCCCACTTCTCCGTAAACTGAATCGGCAATGTTAACCCTCCTTCCTAATTTAAAAGTGCCTCTGCTTTACTTTTATCTTGTAGTGACACATATATTCGCCGTTGGCGTATGGGTAGCAGCCCTCTAACTACGCTGGAAAAAGAGGACAAAGGCAATGTTTCTTTCAACATATTTAAAAGATTATCGAAATATATTGATGCATGGAATGCATGGAATTTCAAATGACGATAAATTTGCTGCTGAATACAATTTAATTGGGGTATATTAACTATCCTGCTATTGTCGATAGAATGCACCCGGAAAATAATAAGGAATCATCGGCAACACTTTTAACCTTATTATACTGTCTTCGGATCAACTGTTTGAATTCTGTATCCGATAGTCCATCGCCCGTATCCACGCCGTCTTCCGAAAGCAAATCATAAAAATATTCGGCATAGTCCCTATCTTCCCGCACCATTTTCTTGTAACGGGCTAAGATCTCGGTCTGAAAGTCCAGCTCGAATATGTACCGGGGAGTTTTGTCTGACAGGTATTCATTGACCAATTCCATCATGTAATCAATATTCTTTCCCATATCAGTCTTCCTCCCAGGCATATTTTTTCGGTTTTGCATTACCAGGTTGCGGCGTGAAGACCTTTTCCGGTATAGCTGCACTGCCAGGCAGGAAGTCTTCTACTGCGGATATGTAACCTGCTTTTCCTAAGTTGGGGGCATTGGTAAAAATCCATGTTAAATATTCAAATGGATTCAAGCCATTTTCTCTTGCGCTTACAATCAGGCTGTAATAAATTGCACTGGCCCTGGCGCCGTTTGGCGTGTTAGCAAAAAGCCAATTCTTGCGACAAATTACAAATAGTTTAATACTGCGTTCCGCGCGATTGTTTGAAATTTCAAGGCGGCCGTCAAGCAGATATCTTTCAAGATATTTTCGCTGAGATTTTGCGTAATATATCGCTTTGCCAAGAAGGGTTTTAGGCAAGGCAGCGGTACTTTCAAGCCAATTATAAAATTCAGCAAACAGAGGTCTTGATAGTCGTTCGCGCTCCCTGAGGCGGTTGTCAGGGGTGAGTGAAGCAAACTGTTTTTCAAGATGGAACAGTTTATCACCTTCAAAGCTTCTATTCTATGTGATGGTTTACTTGACGCTTACGAGGTTTAGGCAAAAAAAGGTTAATTATGTCTTAGAATCCACTCCAGCAACTCTTTATCATCCATCTCATCGGTGGCAACCCTTAAGCCTGTTGCAACGATATCTTGATCCGTACAGGTAAGACCGGCGCCATTCAGTTCAAGAAAAACCATCATGGCCAGCATTCCGATTCTTTTATTGCCGTCTACAAAGGGATGGTTTTTGATGAGGAAATAACCCAACCGCGCCGCTTTCGCCTCCAGCGATTTATACAAATATTCTCCGCCATAGGTCTGAAACGGGGCATTAACCGCCGAATCCAGCAGGTTCTCATCACGAATCCCGTCTATACCCCCGGTTTCTTTAATCAATGCGCTATGCATCAGTACAATCTGCGGGACACTTAACCGTTTCATTTGGCCAGTTCCTCGAATGCTGCGCGGTGCTTGGCAATCAGACGACCGGCGACGCTTTTCACATCTTCATTATCCGTCACCTGTTCCGCCTGGAATTGACTGAATTCGGTAATAATGTAACGCGGCACATTGTTTTTCAAAATGACTACCACACCATTCTCATCAACCAGACGAGCCACCTTGGAGAAATTCTGGTTGGCATCAGTAATGGATACAAGGCTGTTTGTGTTAATATTCATACGAAGCACCTCTCTTAATACACTTCTACCTACTTGTATATTATACGCAAAGTAGGATAAATACAACCTATTTCATTAAAACATTTCAAATTCCAACCACATGGTGTCCTTTATCGGACAAACCGTCCCCCTGCTTCCCAAGGTTACCTTTCATTGGAAATGTTGTCAACAACCCCGTCCCCCTGACACCCCATTATAGAATATAGTTGTTGGGAATGTTGACAATCTTCACGAGGAAGCAAAAAAACCGTCCCCTGTCGCACTTCCTAAATCAAACTAGCTTTTTATTTAAGCTGACCCCCTGTGATAATTGGTAGACAATGAACTGGTTCAGGCTGACGTTTTCCTCTTTTGCCCTCTCCGAAAGGCTTCGGTGGAGCGATTTCGGGATCCGAATCCGAAGTTGTCCTGAATAATCGGGTATAGACGGGATTCGTGATGAGAACCTGCT
>JAQVOX010000013.1 GCA_028702435.1 Desulfotomaculaceae bacterium
AGCCTAATGCTTTTGGTATGACTGCAGTAACTATTGCGGTAGGAAAGGTGCTTGCCTACAAGTCGGCAGGCAATAAGGGCATGTGGTCAGTTTTTCTCGCTGGTATTGGGTGTAACTTCCTGGTTAATGTTGCGGTCATGCTGGGGATCACAGCTAAAGATTTCATTGGCAAGTTCTTTGGGATCTGGTTCCCGATCATGGCCTTCGTTGCTACAGGCTTCGAGCACTGTGTGGCAAATATGTATTTTCTGCCGTCCGGCCTCTGGCTCTGTCAGATGTTCCCCGGTCTGGCAGAAAAAGTTGTTGTAGCTGCTGATGGTACGACCAGTTTCTGGAGTCCACTGTTGCATGCCAATGGCGGGCTGACCTGGAGTGACGTATGGGTGTGGAACCTTATTCCAGTAACTTTAGGCAATATTGTTGGCGGGATGGTCTTTGTCGGTTTTGTTTATTATTTCTGTTTCCGCAGCGAGTTTCCGGAAGAGCTCATGAAATAAGCTTCTGTCAATCAGACGCCTTTGATTACGCTTGTTCAGAAGGGAGAATTCCTTGATGCGCATGTCCGTACCTGCTTACTTAAGTCTAGGGTTAGCCACCATCTTTGTCCTGATTACCTATGCTGTGCACCCGGATCCGGGCTTTCTGCGAACGGCCCTGCCGATGCTTTTGGTTCTAGCCGTTATTCCTTTACTGCTGAACGAAATGAATCGACGGCAGGCAGCCAGTGTGGATATGAGTGACTTCAAATATTATAAGATCAAGGATTTATCAAAACTGGACACTGGAGCTCCGGTACGCTTGCGTGGCACTGTAGAATCAACATCATTGAAGTGGCTTAACCGGCCCCATTTTCAGATTAATGATGGCAGTGGCGTGGTGGGTGTGTTCATGTTTGCGGCCCCGCGTGAGAAGATTATGCTGGGGGACTGTGTCGAAGCAGCCGGTTCCTTACGAGCGTTCGGGCTATCAAAGGAAAGGAAGCTATGGGGCGTCAGGATGGATAAAGTGAATTATAAATATGATTAAATATTGACTACGGCATCTTGTTTAACCAGGTTTAAAAGGAGAGATGGTAATGGTACTTGTAAAGCTAACCATTAACGGAAAAGAGGTTGAGGTTCAAGAAGGGACTTCGATTCTAAAGGCAGCCGAACAAGCGGGGGTGGATATCCCCAGGCTATGCTACGATGATAGCCTAGAACCGGTTGGTGCGTGTCGATTGTGTATTGTAGAAGTTAAGGGAGCCCGTAATCTGGTACCATCGTGTGTTACGGCCGTGTCCCCGGGCATGGTAGTGGAAACTGAATCACCTAAGGTAATTAAATCAAGACGGATGACCCTGGATTTATTGCTTTCCAATCACCCACTGGAATGCCTTACCTGCGATAAAAACGGTGATTGCCGCTTGCAAGATTATGCCTATCTCTATGATGTAAAACATTCGAGCTTCGAGGGTGAAAAGAACAATTATACGATAGACGACTCCAATCCGTATATCATACGGGATATGAATAAATGTATCCTTTGCGGCAAATGTGTCCGGACCTGCGCCCAGGTAAAAGAACGGCAGGTGATAAACTTTGCCAACCGTGGTTTTAACACCAAAATAGCTCCGGCAATGGATACCCTGTTGGCTGAATCTGCCTGTGTTTCTTGCGCCCGCTGCCTGGTTGTTTGCCCTGTAGGCGCGCTAACCTATAAAAATTTGGCCGGTAAAGGCCGGACCTATGAAATCAAAAAAGAGCAGGTTACCTGCTTCTTTTGTGATGCCGGCTGCCAGTTTGACCTGAATTACAAAGGGGATAACGTAATCGGTGTTACCGCTAGAGCTCCCGGTGAGGGACGCCCCCTGTGCCTGAAGGGAAGATTGGGCATGGAGTTACTGTACTCTGACCATCCACAACCGCCCATGCTCAAAAAAGACGATAAGTTTGTTGAAGTTTCCTGGGCAGAAGCGCTGGGTCTGGAGAGCGTATTAGATAAATTAATGGAGCAGGAAAAAAAATAAGAATCTCGAAGATGTTGACTGATAGGCCCTTTTTCGCATAGCGTGAAAGGGCCAAGTTTTTCTTTTTATATACTAAGAATACCCCTTTTTTTTGTTGGATTCGGTCTTATAATTTTTTTTATTTCCTTTGACACTTTAAATATTTAGGCTTGCAGTATATAATAAAATAATAATTAATAATTAGTTGTTTAGACATAAAACTATTTATTGCCATCATCTCATATAAAAGTGATGGCCAGAATTCGCAAAAATACTTTGTTAAGTTGAAAGGGGTTCTTTCTAGGGACAAGTAATCAGATTTACGATTTGTTTTTGCGACGATATTAAATATTCTACATCTGTTAATTATAGCAGATTTTGTTTTTTTGTTATTGATAATATTATCAGCTGAATACTACTGCGAAACTCATATCCCTAAGCTTTTACAGCAAAGATTAAATAGATTATCCTTGTGCCTTTGTGTTTCTAGTTTTCTAAAAAGTCCGAAACTTTTTAGAAAATTATATATCAAGGCCAAACAGGAAGCAAAATCTAAGTTTTTAAAGTCTCTACGACAAACTGTACCGGAAAAATTTTCTCCAATACGCATGGTAACAGTGTAGAGGTAAATAAAGACGCTCCTGGAGTGGACAGGCAGAGTTTTGAGGACACCGCATTAAGTCGAGTTGGAAACCGGGATTAGGCCTACTTCTGCAGCAAACCGGGGGGGTACATAACCTTACGTAAAAAGGGGACTAAAAATGTAATACTGTTTTATCAATTTTATCAGTGGTGCGTTCTGCGAAAGCCTTACGCTAATGGTGCCGGTAGCCGTATAGGGGATAATCTCGCATACGGTTAGATGAGGGGCTACGGCATTCTGAACATGGTTTGGCTAGTGAGGACTCTCATTAGGAAACAGGGAGAAACTTATAGACATTACCTAAAGACTTTATGCCGGAAGCTGCTCTACTTTAAGCCTTTCAAATATCATACGGGGGGGTAAAAGATGAAAAGTTTTCATGGAGGAGTGCACCCTAATGACAGCAAAAAGTATACTGCTGCCAAGCCGATTGAAGCGGCGCCTCTACCTAAAAAGGTAATCATACCTTTGAGGCAGCACATTGGGGCGCCGGTTTCAGCAATTGTGAAAAAAGGTGATGCAGTAAAAAAAGGCCAGTTAATAGCCCGAAGCGATGCCTTTGTATCCGGCAATGTACATGCTTCCGTTTCCGGCAAGGTTACTGAAATTGCAGATTATCCGCATGCAGTGTTTGGAACTTGCCCGTCTGTAGTCATCGAAAGTGATGGTCTGGATGAATGGGCGGAGGGAATCCCGATGCAAAGACAATGGGAAAAACTTAATTCTAAAGATTTATCGGCAATTATCCGGGAGGCCGGCATCGTTGGGATGGGCGGGGCTACTTTCCCCACTCATGTAAAATTGGCGCCTCCACCGGATAAAAAGATCGACACCTTTATCTTAAACGGGTCTGAATGTGAGCCGTTTTTAACGGCTGATTACCGGTCTATGTTAGAGTACACGGATCGAGTAGCCACTGGTGTAAAAATTACCATGAAAGCGCTGGGAGTGAACACCGGCTATGTCGGCATTGAAGACAATAAACCGGATGCGGTAAAAGCCTTGCAGAGTGCTTTTGAAGGTACCCAGGTTAAGGTGGTAGCTCTACCAACCAAATACCCGCAGGGTGCGGAAAAGATGCTCATCGTTATGTTGACCGGCCGCGAGGTCCCTTCCGGCGGGTTGCCGATGGACGTTGGAGTGGTAGTGCAAAATGTCGGCACCGTGATTGCGATCAGTGATGCGGTGACTAAGGGGATCCCTTTGATTGAAAGAGTACTTACTGTCAGTGGCAGTGCCGTTAAAGAACCGAAGAATTTGCTGATGAGAGTCGGATCTACTTTTGCCGACGCGCTGAGTTATTGCGGCGGTCTTAATGGTGAACTCGTAAAAATAATTTCGGGCGGTCCCATGATGGGTTTTGCCCAATCTACTGTGGATATTCCGGTGATTAAAGGTACTTCCGGTATTTTATTTTTAACTAAAAAAGATGTCAATGCCGACAAGGAGTCAGCCTGTATCCATTGCGGCCGTTGTGTGGAAGCCTGCCCGATGGGATTGAATCCAAGCATGCTGAGTATTTTGGGTGAACGCCAGTTTTACGAGGAGGCAAAGGAAGAGTATAATCTGCTGGACTGCATGGAATGTGGCAGCTGTGTTTATGTGTGCCCGGCAAAACGTAGAATAGTCCAGTACATCAGGTATGCCAAAGCACAAAATGCAATCCAGGCCCAAAAAGAACAAGCAAAGGTGGCTATATAGAATGGCAGTAAATGAAGAGAGTCTAAAAATGAACCTTCTCACTGTTTCGACGTCACCACACATTACCTCGAGTGAATCCATCCCCAAAATAATGTGGTCGGTGAACGCGGCCCTGGCGCCGGCAGTAATTTTCGCTGCCTGGCACTTCGGTATGCCTGCCATAATCACCATGCTGGTGGGAGTCGTTACGGCAGTAGCAACGGAATATATAATACAAGTAATTAGAAAAAAAGAAGTAACCATTAATGACGGCAGCGCGGTTTTAACCGGACTTTTACTGGCTATGTGCCTTCCTCCTAGTCTGCCCTGGTATATGACTGCCTTCGGTTCCTTTTTGGCGATTGCCGTGGCCAAACACTCCATGGGCGGTCTTGGGCACAATATATTCAACCCGGCGCACATCGCCCGTGCCGCAATGATGGCCTCCTGGCCGGTGGCGATGACTACCTGGACCCAAATGACTACCTCGGTTGATGTGGTGACCAGCGCTACCCCGTTGAATATTTTAAAGCAGCAGGGCTACGCCAAACTAATAGAAACTTTTGGCGATGCGTCCAATATGTACCAGGCCATGTTTTTAGGCCTGCGCAACGGCAGTATTGGTGAAACTTCTGCAGTTTTGCTGATCCTGGGCGGTATCTTCCTGATTTATAAAGGTTATATCAAATGGGAAATGCCTGTTTTAATGATTGGTACGGTTGGACTCCTAACCTGGATTTTTGGGCCGTCCGGATTATTTACGGGAGACCCGTTATTCCACATGTTGGCCGGCGGGCTGATGATTGGCGCCTTCTTTATGGCCACCGACATGGTGACTATTCCGATTACCCGCAAAGGAAAAATTATTTTTGCCGTGGGAGCCGGTGTGCTAACCGTTCTCATTCGTTTAAAAGGTGGATATCCTGAAGGCGTTTGTTATGCCATTCTATTAATGAACTGCGTGACCCCTTTGATTGACCGCTTTATAGTGCCCAAAAAATTTGGAGCAAGGAGGTAGTTAAATGTCGGACGGGCAGCATAATGAAAGTAACGACAGTATTTTTAAAATCGCAATAAACCTGGCCATGGCCTGCTTTGTTTCAGGGGCGATAATAGCCGGTGTTAACTTTGTAACCGCTGATGCGGCAGCACAAAAGGCGGAAGAATTGAAAAACGACGCGATGAAAGCCCTGGCGCAGGAAGCAGATACATTTACCCCGGTAGATGGTAAAGAGGGCTGGTTTGTGGCGGAAAAAGACGGACAAATGATTGCTTATATTGTACCAGCGGTAAGTAAAGGTTATGGCGGATCAATAAATTTCCTAGTAGCTGTAACCAGTGACGGCACGGTGATAGATTATGACATCACTTCTCACAACGAAACTCCCGGCCTTGGCGATAAGTTCAACCAGGAACCGTTCAAGAGTCAGTTGAGAGGAAAGAAGGCTGAAAATCTGAAGGTGGTTAAAGATCCTTCCGACAAAGAACACATCCAAGCTATGACCGGCGCTACAATCTCTTCTAACGCTGCAGCTGAGGGTGTTAAAAAAGCGGTTGAAGAAGTGGTGCAACTGATGGGAGGGAAATAATATGAAAGAATTATGGAGTATATTTAGTAAAGGAATATTAATGGAAAACCCGATCTTTGTCCTGGCGCTAAGCCTCTGCCCGGCGCTGGCCGTCACCAGTTCGGTAACAAATGCCTTAACCATGGGCTTGACTGTCATGTTTGTGATCACGGTCAACAATATGACCATTTCTTTAATCAGAAATTTTGTAAACCCCAAAGTGCGTCTGCCGGTGTATATTGTCTCTATTGCCACTATTGTTACCGTGGCGCAGTTGGTATTGCAGGCGTATTTCCCGCTCCTTTACAAAGCTCTGGGCATTTACCTGGCGCTGGTTGTGGTTTTTGCTATTATTCTGGCTAGAGCAGAGGTTTTTGCCTCCAAGAACAATGTTATCCGTTCGTGTTGTGATGGTTTGGGCATGGGCGTCGGCTTCGCCGTGGCGATGGTCATAATTGGAGCTGTCCGTGAAGTCTTTGGCAGTGGAACTTTCTTAGGGTATCATGTTCTGCCCATCTCATACGACGCGCCACTGCTGTTAATCCTACCGGCAGGTGCTTTTATCGTAATTGGTTATCTAATTGGGGGAGCAAGGATATTAGTCAACCGTATTGAAAAATCCAAAGCTTAGCTTAGGGAGGGAAGGCATTGGAATACTTAACTCTATTTATTAGTGCGGTAATTGTAAATAACTTTGTTTTGACAAGATTTTTAGGCCTGTGTGTCTTTTTTGGCGTTTCTAAAAACGTAAATGCATCTTTTGGTATGGGCATGGCGGTTACGGCGGTGATGACCATTAGTTCGATATTGGCCTGGCTGGTTTATAACTTTGTTTTACTAAAGTTTAATTTAACCTTCCTAACCACAGTTGTATTTGTGTTGCTGATTGCTTCCACTGTGCAGTTGTTAGAGATGGTAATTAAGAAACACGTCCCTACACTTTACAATATGTGGGGGATTTATCTGATGCTAATTGCTGTGAACTGTGTGGTGCTTGGTGTGCCGCTGCTCAATGTTGAGTCTAACTTTACATTTGCCAAGAGCATTGTTCACGCAATGGGGGCTGGAGTAGGTTTTGGTGTTGCCATCGTCCTTATGGCCAGTTTGAGGGAAAAACTGAGATTAGCCGATGTGCCGAAGGCGCTGGATGGGTTAGGAGTAGCTTTTATTTTAGCGGGCATGCTGGCGCTGTCCTTCCTTGGTTTTTCAGGCATGATCTCTTTATAAAAACTGGAAAGGAGATGTGATAAATAATGGAAACTGCTCTAATGGTTTTAGCAGTTATGGTCATTACGGGACTAGTTTTTGGTATTGTTCTTGCTTATGCAAACAAGAAGTTTGCAGTTGAAGTAAACCCCTTAATACACTTGGTTGAGGATGTGTTGCCGAAGGGCCAGTGTGGCGCCTGCGGTTTTGCCGGATGTATGGCCTATGCGGAAGCCGTGGTACTGGATGCTAACGTGGCTCCCAACCTGTGTGTGCCTGGTAAAGGACCTGTTGCCGAAGCGGTGGGTAAGCTGACCGGCAAAAGCGCTCCCGCGATAGAACCTAGAATCGCCCATATCAGATGCGCCGGTTCAGTAGAGAATGCTAAAGCAAAATACCAGTATGTCGGGGTACAAGATTGTGCAGCCGCAAATTTGCTGCAGGGTGGTCAGAAAAGCTGCCAGTACGGTTGTCTTGGATTTGGAACCTGCGTGAATAATTGTCCTTTTGGCGCATTGACAATGCAACCTAATGGCTTACCCTATGTTGATCCGGAAAAGTGTACGGGATGCGGTAAGTGTGAAACTGTTTGTCCTAAAAATGTTATTAAAATGCTGCCGATTGATGCCAAAGTCAGCGTTAATTGTAATTCCAAAGATAGAGGGGCCGTTGCCAAGAAAAACTGCTCCGCTGCTTGCCTGGGCTGCGGCCTGTGTAAGAAGAACTGTTCGCATGACGCAATCATAATCGAGAACGGCCTTGCGGTGGTTGATTACAAAATATGTATTGCCGAATGTGACAACCCAACATGTTTCGCTAAATGTCCCACAAAAGCGATTGAAGCGGTGGTAAAAGACCGGTATCCCATGGGTAGTGCAGCCAATGTTGCCGGAAATGTTGCAATGTAATTAGGTTTATTAACTAATATACGATGATTCCCAACGTAATCATTTATGTAAACCTCAATGACAAGTGTATTTATTAGTATCAAAGAAATTGTTATTTGTTTAGGCGCAGTGTTTAATAGGTTGCTAAGTTATTGTTGTTGGTGTAGTTTGTACTTTCTGGGGGTGATTGATTTTCCTTTTAGTGCAGGCTACACCATTATACTACATATTAAAAACTGCTCCGGGCAAAATAGCTCAGGCTATTCCATCGTATATGACAGAGGTGTGAAAATAATTGAAGCGTTGGAGTCTAGTCATAATTTTATTGTTTGTTTTTTTTGCTTGTGCGGGTTGCAAGCTAAAATCCACGCCATTAAAGGAGTTTACTAAAGAAAAATTCCTTATGGATACTTTGATCCAGATAACTGTATACAGTGAAGATGAGCAGAAAGGAAAGGAAGCTCTGGACAAAGCCTTTGCCGAATTTAAAAGGATTAGTAATTTAACGAACAGGTTTCCAAAAAATGGGGAAAATACTTCTGCGTCCAGCGATGTGATTAGAATTAATGAAAATGCAGGGATTAAGCCGGTTCGGGTTAGTACTGATACCCTAGACATTGTGCAACGTTCACTTTATTATGCGCAATTATCCGGCGGTTCATTTGATATTACAATTGGGCCAATTATGGACCTGTGGGGTTTTGGAAAAAACGAGCAGCACGTTCCCTCTGATGAGCAGATTCAAAAGACGCTAAGTTTGGTGGACTACAGGAAAGTCATCGTTGATCCGAATCAGGGGACGGTTTATTTGCAGGAACCGGGGATGAGCTTGGATTTTGGCGGTGTTGCCAAGGGCTATGCCACAGAAGAAGCGGTTAAGGTTATTGAAGGATTAGGCATAAAACATGCCATTATCAATGCCGGGGGAAATGTGTATGCTTTAGGTACCAAGCCGGATGGTTCACTGTGGCGTGTCGGCGTTCGGGACCCCCGCGTCGAAAATGGCCTTATTGCCGTATTATCCGTAAAGGATACATCGATAGTAACATCGGGTGATAACGAGCGGTATTTCGAAGAGGGGGGGGTTCGTTACTCCCACCTTATAGATCCGTCCACTGGAAAGCAGGCCAGGGCTTTAATGCAAACTACAGTAGTTACAAAATCACCTACCGATGCCGATATTTTAAATAAACCGTTGTTTATGCTTGGGTCTCAGCGCGGTATGAGCTTTGCTAATGGCCTGAAAGATGTTGGAGCTATATTTGTCAGTGCGGATAAGCAAGTAACATTTAGTGATAATTTAACAAACCAATTAGAATTCACTGGAGATGGTGATTACCGGATTCTTAATCATAAATAGAAATGAAGCTAATTGTGCCGTTTGTCGCTATTTTCCTTCTAATCAGTTAGTTGGGATAAAATACTACCGGTCGCGCTTCTATAAAGTCTGTTTTGGTTCGATTTTGTTTATTTTTCATATCCAGTCAAACCGGAAGGACGAGAAGATTGAAAAGACCAATAATGAAGGTCATACTTGGCCTGGCAAAAAAGCTAGATGTAAAGCCTTTGTCGGCTCTTTACCCTGTTTGTCAGGGTCAATATTGACACCCCGTCATTGTCTAATGATTCAGAATATTTCAACGAGGAGGCATGCTGTAAGTATGGCACGCTTTTTGCTTATATAGATAGCTAGTGGGGCAAGGTGAATTGTCTAAGTAAAGGTTTAAAGCCGGCTCTTGGTAAAGAAATTTGAACTCAAGGAGGAATGTGTGCTTCTGAAGGACAAATAGTTAGCGCCATTGAGATTCGGTAAGGTTACCGGTAGACTGAAAGAATCCCGGTAAAATTTATGCCTCAGTACAGAAGTTATTATAAATTTGGGCAAATAAAATTATCTAAACTTTTGTTTGTCCGTCCAGGAGGGGGATATAAAATGGCAGTTAGCAAATGGATGAACGTTGGGGTGGTGCTGAAGGTGAACGCACGCAATTACCCCGATAAACTGGGATGTCAGGACAAATTTAAGGATTTGACATTCCGGGAGTGGAACGAACGGTCGTGTCGCCTGGCTAACGCTTTAAAAGATATGGGTGTCGGCTACGGTGAGCGGGTGGGCGTGATTGCCTACAATCGGGTGGAATGGATGGAGATTTACGCTGCCTGTGCTAAGGGCGGCCAGATTGCTGTTCCGATTATGTTCCGCTTGGCGCCGCAGGATTATGAGTACATTATTAATCATTCGGGCTGCAAGGCCCTTATCGCTGAGGAGTCTTTCGTGGAAGGGGTCGACAGTGTCCGCGAGAATCTGACAACCATTCCTGGGGGGAATTTTATTTGCCTAGGGAGCGGGGAGACACCGAAAGGATATATCAATTATGAGGAAGTTATGGCGCAGGGGGACCCGACCGAGCCGGATATTGAAGTGGATACTGCGGATCCCTGGGCCATCATGTATACCTCCGGAACCACCGGCAGGCCCAAGGGGGTCGTAAGGACCCACGAAAGTTTCATTGGCCAGTACCTGCTCAGCAACATTTCCATGGGGGTGCGGCCCACCGACAAACCCATGTTGGTGATGCCCACTTGCCACGTCAATTCTATTTATTATTCTTTTTGTTACACTTATGTCAGCGCGCCGGTGATGATTTATAATATGGTTAGCTTCGATGCGGAAGACCTTCTAAAGACCATTGCCGATTTTAAGGTGACCTTTACTTCCCTGGTGCCCACTCACTACATCATGATCCTGTCCCAGCCCGATGAAATCAAGCAAAAGTACGACATTAGCTGTATGCGTCAACTTCTCATTTCTTCGGCGCCGGCCCGGCGGGATTTAAAGCTGGCCATTATGGATTATTTTAAGTCCGCTGAACTGTGGGAAGCTTACGGTTCGACGGAAGCGGCCTTGGTTACCTATCTCCGGCCGGAGGACCAGTTTAAAAAATTAGGTTCTATTGGTAAGGAAATTTACGGTACGGACCAAATCAAGTTGCTGGATGAAGAGGGCAACGAAGTGGCGGACGGGGAAGTTGGCGAACTCTACAGTCGCTCACCCGGCATATTCAAGGAGTATTGGCAAGACCCCGACAAGACCAAGGAAGTGTTTCAAGGGGAATGGTGCACCGCAGGCGATATGGCTAGGCGGGACGAAGAGGGTTATTACTTTCTCGTTGACCGGAAAGCGAATATGATCATTTCCGGCGGTGAAAATATTTACCCGACAGAAGTGGAAGATGCGCTGGGTGCCCACCAGGCGGTAAAAGATGTAGCGGTAATTGGTGTCCCCGATCAGAAGTGGGGCGAGCTCGTGGTTGGTATTGTTATCCTGCACGAAGGGTACCAGGCGGGAGATGAACTGGCCCAGGAACTCGTTAAATTTACTAAGGGCAAAATTGCCGGTTATAAGCGGCCCAAGGTGGTCCATTTCATTACCGAGGAAGAAATGCCCCGAACCGGAACCGGGAAAATCCTACACCGGGTCTTGCGGGAAAAGTATGGCAAGTGGAGCGACTCTTTGTAAATTGAAAAGTTTTCGTGATAGATGAGGTCTGCCTGCTCGCTGTCACGATTTTGAGCCAATATGTTGGATTTGCGGTAATTTTCCAATGAGTAGGGTTAGAATGGGTTTGAAGTTTTCTCTAAATGATTGACTAAAAAAACCTTGTGAGGTGGTGTGGTATGAAAAAGATAATGTCTGGCAACGAGGCTTTTGCCTACGGCGCCTATTTAGCCGGTATCAAGGTCGGGGCTGCTTATCCGGGAACTCCCAGCACGGAGATAATGGATAACTTCAGTAAATATCCCGGTGTTTACGCTGAGTGGTCCGCAAACGAAAAGGTTGCCTTTGATGTGGGCGCCGGCGCTGCCTATGCCGGTGGGCGCGCCCTGGTTGCCATGAAGCACGTGGGCATGAACGTGGCGTCTGAGGTTCTGTTTTACACTTCTTACACCGGCATGAAGGGCGGCCTGGTGGTCATTAATGCTGATGACCCCGGGATGCACAGCTCTCAGAATGAGCAGGACAACCGCCATTACGCCCGGTTCGCCAAGGTGCCTATGTTGGAGCCTGCCGATTCCGAAGAGGCGAAACAATCGGTGAAAGCGGCCCTGGAAATCAGTGAAAGCTTTGATACACCTGTGGTCGTCCGGACTACAACTAGGCTCTCCCATTCCTTGAGCATTGTCGAGATGGAGGAGCCGGTGGCCGAAGCCCCGGCTGAGTCGGTGGCTTATGAGCGAAATGCATCCAAATACGTGATGGTGCCGGCTTATGCCCGCGGACGACACCCGGTAATAGAAGAACGGTTGAAAAAGCTGGCTGAGTTTGCCGAAACGACTCCGCTGAACCGTATCGAGCCGGGCGACGACCAAATCGGGATTATTACTTCCGGTGTCGTCTACCAGTACGCCAGGGAAGTGTTCCCCAACGCCACCTTCTTAAAACTGGGAATGGTGTACCCGCTCCCTGACGGGTTAATCCGGGAATTGGCCGGACGGGTGAAACAGGTGGTGGTAATCGAGGAACTCGACCCCTTTATTGAGGAACACGTACGGCTGCTGGGTATCCAGACCCGCGGCAAAGACGTTTTCTCCAACATCGGAGAATTTAGTCCCGGACGCATTCGCCGGTTTGCGCAGGAAGCCGGGTTGATTCCCGGATCGAACCAGTCGACTGTTACTATGCCCCAATTGCCCGGTCGGCCACCAATGCTCTGCCCGGGCTGCGGTCACCGCGGATTGTTCTATGCCTTGCAGCGGCTGAATGTAGCGGCTTTTGGCGATATCGGCTGTTATACTTTGGGCGCGGCGCCGCCTCTGAGTGCTATGCATACCTGCGGCTGCATGGGCGCCAGCATTGGAGTCATACAAGGAGTTGACCGGGTGGGTGTGAAGGACCGGACGGTGGCCGTGATCGGCGACTCTACCTTCTTTCATTCCGGTGTGGCTCCTCTAATTAGCCTCAAGTACAATAACAGTTCCAGCACAGTGATCGTTGTGGATAACCGGATAACGGCCATGACCGGTCACCAGGAGAACCCCGGCTCGGGTAAGACCTTGCAGGGCGCGGATACTCCGGTGATTAAAATCGACGAATTGGCCCGTAGTATCGGCTTTAATAAGGTAGACGTGATAAATCCGTATGAATTCAGAACCGTTGTGGATACCATCAAGGACCATGTGCAGTCTGAAGAATCTTCGTTAATCGTGGCCCAGTATCCCTGCGTGCTGAATATCCGGGAGAAGAAGCCGGCCTTGGTGGTTGACGTGGAAAAATGCAACGAGTGCGGCAATTGTATCCGCATTGGCTGCTCTCCGATCACCAAGGTTGAGGGAGGCATAAGCATTAACGCCGAACTTTGCATCGGTTGCGGATTCTGTGCCACCATTTGCAGCCAAGGCGCAATTGGCCCGCAGAACAAGGAAGGGGGGACAGACTAATGAAAAAGAAAATAGATTTCCTGTTTGCCGGAGTTGGTGGACAGGGTACTATTCTAGTCAGCAACATCCTGGCGGAAGTAGGAAAGAGTTGCGGATACGACGTCAAGAAATCGGAGGTGCACGGCATGTCCCAGCGTGGGGGCGCCGTGGAAAGTCACGTCCGCTGGGGCGAGAAGGTCTATGCCCCCGTGGTTGAGGAGGGCGGCGCTGATTACCTTATGGCCTTTGAAATGTTGGAGGCAGCCCGCTGGCCCCATTACCTGGCCCCCGGGTCTATCGCTATCATCAACCGCCACCGGGTAATGCCGCCGTCCGTTAACCTGGGTAAGGAGAAGTATCCGGAAGAGAAGGAAATTGAGTCGATCTTGACCGGGGCCGGCGGCCAAGTAACCTGGGTCGAGGGCGCAGCCAAAGCGCTTGAACTGGGTAACATGGCTCTGGCCGGGGTGGTGTTACTGGGCGCGCTGTCCGCCCGCCTGGACGAGCCGGTGGAAGCCTGGACGAAGGCCGTGGAGGACCTCGTTCCGGCGAAGTTCAAAGAATTGAATGTGAAGGCTTTCTTGGCTGGGCGTGAAATGGCTACGGGAAATTGATAGTGAACACTAATTGCAAAGGTACGGAGGCAAACCTCCTCGGGGATTGTCCCTAGTTAAGGAATGTCTCCACATAATGGGATTCTTGGTTTCTTGCTTCGGTGGGGTCCAACCCCCCACCGAAGCAAGAAACATCATGAATGTTAGGGTTAGAGTATTACTGTTAGTTAACTGCTATTATCTCTTTTATTTATATTGGGAAAATATTGCCTTTTGGTGGGAAGAGCATCTGATGAACAGCAGTAAGGGTAAAATAATTTTCAGAATAATTAAAATATAGGGGCATAACCGAATTAAAGTATTTAAGGCAATAATTTGAGCAATTCCGAAGTCTGGCTTTAAAATACTTGTTCCTTTGCAGCTTTACTCGAAGGATGAGGAGACTGAAATGAGTCGAGAACAAAGGTCATATTTGACATGGTAACAGGTCTTGATTTAAAGCTATTAATAGTTGTACTTGTGTTTTCCACGGGTCAAAAATGACGCTCGAATTTTCTAACGATTCAGAAGATTGCAACGGGGACGCATACTGCAAGCTCGGCACACTTTTTGCTATATGTAAAATGGAAAGATAATTAAAAATGTTTGCACAATTAATTAAGTAATGTCTGTAATAGCCATGAAGTTAATAAAGTGAGGGGGTGTGTTCACGGTAAAAGAAGATAAAGCTTGGTCAGAGATAACTCATGTTTTTTACTTTGATATTTTTTGTTGATACGAAGGAGGATAAAAGATGAACTTTGCAAGTTATGGCTTAATTAACGCTAAAAAATTTCCAACCCAGGAATTTTTAATTGAACGTACATTTGCTGATAATAAAAGACGATCTTTTACATGGAAAGAATTTAATGAAGAAACCAATAAAGTAGCCAACTATCTTCAGAATAATTGTGGGGTCAAAAAAGGGGACTTTGTCCTTCACCTGCAAATGAATAGTCTGGAATGGTATGCTACTTTTCATGGGATCTTAAGATTAGGAGCTACACCTGTTCCCCTCAATTTCCGTTTTGCCAGCCAGGATATTGTATTTGCGTCTCAGGCTTGTGATCCAGTAGCGTTTATTCTGGATGAGGGCTTTTTGCCCAAGGTTGAACCTGTTCAAGGCGAGATGCCAACTATTAAAAACTACATTTGTATCGGCAAGCAAACTCCCAGTAGTATGATCTCCTATGATAGTATTATACAAAGCTCTAGCTCGGAGGACATTTTGGTAGATGTGGAAGATGATGCATGTGCGGAGTTGATGTTTACCTCCGGCACCACAGGGAAACCAAAGCCGGTATATCAGGCCCATAAAACCCTATATGAAATAGGTATTGCCAATGCCCTGACTTATGATGAAGGCAAAGGGACTGTCTACTTAGCACCGCACCCCTTTTACCACAGTGGCAGTTTCTTCCTCTCTTTCCCTAGTTACCTTGGCGGTGGTAAAATAGCTATCTTGAATGGACTCCAACCAAAATGGATGTTAGATTGTATTGTAGAGGAAAAAATAAATAACGGCTGGATTACAGTACCAACCATGTCGGATATTATAAACGCCATTAAAAGAGGAGAAATAGATGTAACGCAGTACGATTTCTCCTGCTTTACCGGTTCTTTATTAATTGGCGCACAACCGGTCCCCCCTGTTTTATATCAAGATATCAAGAAGTATTTCCCATTCAAGACCGGTAATATTTATGGTATCACAGAGGGTGGCGGTGGAGGAAGCATTAACTTGTACCATGAGGATGTTCTTGACCGGCCGGGTTCAATTGGAAAAGGTACCTTTAATCTCGATACTCGTATCGTTGACGAAAACGGAGTTGATGTTCCGGTAGGAGAAGTTGGGGAATTGCTTATCAAAGGACCCCGGGTTATGAAGGAGTACTTCTCTAACCCCGAGATGACCGCTAATACCCTTAAAGACGGTTGGCTCTATACCGGCGACCTGGTGAGAGCAGACGAAGACGGCTATATCTATATAGCTGACAGGAAGAAAGACTTGATTATCAGGGGTGGCGAAAATATCTTCCCCGTGGAAATTGAGGCAGTATTGTTTAAGCATCCCAAAGTTCAGGATGTGGCTATCATAGGCTATCCGCATGAGCGGCTGGTAGAAATATCTATGGCAATTGTGACTTTGAAAGAAGGAGAAACAATGACTGCGGAAGAAGTGGTTGAGCAATGCAAGAACGCAGGCTTAGCAAAATATAAATGGCCGGAAAAAGTCGTTTTTGATGAGGTGTTGCGTAACCCAACCGGTAAGATTGATAAACCAAAACTGCGTGAAAAGCACATCGGGAAAAAGGAAATTATTTAGTTGGCGGTAAATAATTTGCTGCTATACATCAAGAACTTTGGATGCGGCGGGAGCTCTCTTTAAGGAGAAATGCGAATATTCAGAGAACTGTAAGAATGTTCTTGAATAATCCTGACAAGGTTAGACTGGTCTAAAGATTCCAGTTTGAGCTATTAATGAGAGAGCTTAATTGGTATAAAATATTCAGAATGTTTAGTTTGATTCGCGGATACCTTTTTCAAGAGCTATCATAATTTAAAACTATATTTAGGAGGTGTGATGTATGTCAGGATTTAACCCATTAAATATTCTTATAGTTCAGGTAGAAGCAGATAAGTATGCTGATTTGATTAAAGAAAGGTTTCCCGAAAAAGTAGCCAATGGTGAAATCCGTTTATTGCTTGCTTATGATGAGCTTTCATTACCGGATGATTTTATGGATGCCCATATTATCGGAACGTGGCCGCTAATAGTGGAAATTCCGCAGATGAAAAACCTGCAATGGATGATGACTTTTAGTTCAGGGGTAGATCATTGGGAAAAATGGGGGCAAATTCCTGCTCGTGTTCCTCTGATTCATGTGCCGGGTGGTTCGGGGATACCTGTAGCAGAATTCACCCTGGGTTTAATGTTAAATGCCACCAAACAGTTCAATAAAATATGGGATAACCAAAAAGAAAAAAAATATGAACGCATTCAGTGCCAGGAGCTTCACGGGAAAACTCTAGGTATCATCGGTCTTGGCGGTATCGGACGGGAAATTGCGAAGAGGGCCAAAGCCTTTGATATGAACGTAATCGGAACTGAAATCCAAATAATAGACATTCCTTTTGTAGATAAAGTTTATTTAAACGATCAGCTTGAAGAGGTTCTGAAAATAAGTGATTTTGTGGTTCTGTCTTGTCCCGAGACCAAGGAGACCTTAGGTATGATGAACGCGGAACGGTTCAAAATAATGAAGCCTTCAGCTTATTTTATTAACTGTGCCCGGGGCTCGCTGGTGATTAAAGAAGATTTGATTAAAGCTTTAAGTGAAGGTTGGATTGCAGGCGCTGCCAATGATACTCACTGGATTAAAAAACCACTTCCATCGTTCTTACCTTCGGATGATGAGCTGTGGGATGCCAAAAATATTTTTATTTCACCGCATATTTCAAGTTGGTCAGATATGTACGCACAACGTTTCGGGTCTGTATTTGTGGAAAATATTGACCGTTTTATTAAAGGAGAGCCATTAATTAATGTAGCCCCGGGGTTTGGTCTTGAATATAAGGTTTCTTAAAAAGTGGAGCTATTGTTGAGAGCCTAGTTATTGATATTGAAGAGCGTGAGGAAGCCACCTTATGTATGCAAGGTGGCTTTTTCACGGGTTTTTTACTTATGTGAAAGGTGATATAATTAGACATATACATTTTTATTGACAACCTGGGCTAGCCCTTGTCCGGGGTTTAAGCTGGTAACTGAATCTGATATGATTGTCAAAAGGCATGAAAATAATAGGCTTATAAATCTATTGGTGAGGTCCATGAAAAACCTTAATTATTACATTATAGCAGGTCTCCTAGCACTGGTGCTGATTAGTTTTGGAGTATCGCACTTGGTGCAGCGACAAATGACAGGGGGGGATTTAAGGCTGGAAATATATACAAACGGCCAATTATTCCGGACAATAAGCTTGCCTGAAGCAAGTGCTGAGGAAATCATAGTGACAAATGCAGACGGGCACTATAATGTGGTTGAGGTTGAAAACGGAAGAACCAGGATCAAAGAGGCCGACTGTCCCAATCAAATGTGTGTTAAAACAGGGTGGATCAGTCAACCCGGCCATATAGCTGTGTGTGTGCCAAATAAATTTAATATTGTCATTAAGGGAAAATCTAATAAGGTAGACACCATTTCCTACTGAGTGTCAAAAGAAGTGGGGGTTTAGTACGTTTAACACCAGGCGTATTACGTATATTTCTGTATTTATTGCCATAGCCACCGTTTTAAATATACTCGAAAGAACAATTGTTATTCCCGGTGCAAGTCCCGGTATTAAGCTGGGCTTAGCCAATATTATCACTTTATTATCAATTATGATGTTAGGAAGCAAGGACGCGGTAATAATTGTTGCGGTCAGATGTTTTTTAGGGGCTTTGGTGGGAGGCAACCCGATCAGTTTTTTATTTAGTATTACCGGAGGGATGCTAAGTATTTTAGTTATGGTTATGATGTGGAAATATTTAAATAAACACGTAAGTATTGTCAGTATCAGTATGGTTGGTGCTGTGTTTCATAACATAGGGCAATTATTTGTAGCCAGTTTGGTGGTTCAGAATTTTTCTGTTTACATTATTTTACCTGTACTAATGATATCTGGTATAATAACTGGTTACTTTATTGGCATTTTCTCAAAACAAATATACAAGTCCTTGGGCGATAGAATGGTTTAAAAAATTACGAAAATTATAAAACATTTAAAATATATATACAGGATGGCGAGGTCAATGAAAAAAGGAGCAGAAGGCATTGTTATTGCTTTAGATGGTAAAATAGCCAAGGTAAAAGCAAGCAGGCACAATGATTGTGACAATTGCGGGGCGTGCCCCGGAGATAACGCTACGGTAATGGATGCTTACAATCAGGTTGACGCTAAGGTAGGACAGAGGGTCAATGTTGAAATACCTGAAGCGAATATGGTAAAAGCAGCCTTCATTGTTTACTTATTACCTCTAATAACAACTTTTATGGGTTTCTTAATTGGTCTATGGATTTCACAAAAATATGGATTTCCGGCGTTATTATCGGAGGTTAGCGCAAGTATCGTTGCTTTTGTACTGACAATTTTATATATAAAATATGTTGACCGGTCGATGACGAAAACGACAAAGATGCCGATTATTAGGGATGTTATCTAAAAATGACTACAATAAATAAAAGTCGCTCTTAAGGGCGGCTTTTTATTTTACCTAATATTTAATTGATAGATGTTTTGCCCGGGCAATGTTTCATGGTGACGGTTGGCTAAGTTAATAAATATTTGTGAAGTATTAATGGCATCAAATATTGCTCTGTGCCAAATATTATGTTTGGGCTTAATATCTAACATATCTAGGGCGTTTTTTAAGGATATTTGATGGGGCAAGTGATATAAATTAATAAAATCCTTTTGAATATCATGGTAATTTTTTAACAAATCATTCTCAAAAGCATTTATATTATTTATCTCAAAGTTTCTCTTGAAGGTAAGTTGATCGTCAGTACCCCATCCACACAAAACAAAATAATCTTCGCCAATCCAGGTTCGAAAAGTTTCTATCACAGATGATAATTCACTGGCATTGTCAATCCACTCCTGCTTAATTTTGGTTTTCCTTTTTATTAGTTTACTTATGGTTGGGTGTAATTTTGGTTTTACAAATGCTTGAAAATTATTAACAATTGCTATTTCAGAATTTATTTTTACTGCGCCAATTTCAATAATTTCGTGAATTTTGGTGCCCCATTTGTTATTCATTTCTAGATCGAAAACTATGTAATTCATTAATCATTATCCCCTCTAGTACTATTCAAGTTTTATTATAACATACATGCACAATTATCTTTGTCGAATTTTAAGCATACAATAGGATAGCCCTGAAAAAGCGGGGGAATATGTTGGGGGAAACAGGGTGAGAGAATAAGACTATGGGATGTTGCTTACTTATGCACAGATTTTGGTATTAATGAGTCGTTGCCATTTTCTGCCGGTAGTTTAGGGTACACTGGTTGAGCTTATTATCCAACCGGGCCAGGGAGGAATTCGGCGAGAAAAACTTGATTATAGGTATAAGCGCGATGGGGGCGCATATATATAAGGGTAGGTTCCCATGTGGTTTAGGGAAACCCTCGCAGTTAAATGCCAAAATTCGTATTATTCCAATTAGCTCTGATTTTGCTAGTGATTTTGAGTTGGAGTTGGTGACCTGGACCGGATATGGTTTAAAGGCGGCGGAGCAAATAATTCCGCCGATATTTTTTTGTCAAAGGAAAAATGATCAGATTAATTTACTCAAAATGTCTCAAGTTTATCTATAAAACAACAGTAATATAAATGGATTAATAACTTTGTATGAGGTTTTAGGCATAAGATATATAATTTTGTAGGATGACTTTTGAAGTTATTTCCAGTATATTAACTAATTGTAGGGGACAAAAGAACAACTAAACTGGAGGTAATATGAAACGGTTAAATGAAAGTGGGAAACTACGGGGCGACAACCTGGTGGTTCCTGAGGTAAATACACCGGGTTTATTGGATTTAGACAGCTCAATACTGGATGAGTCCTGGAAACGTAACTGGCAGGTAAACAGGTTGGTTTTATTAGTAAAGGAACCAACGACTTTATTTGTTTATTGGGAAGTTGATGATTCGCGTAAACAGCTAATCAGTGATCATTTTCAATGCGTCTGGGCAGAGCTCCCCTTTTTTCTGCAAGTTTATGATGTAACAGATCTTGAATTCAATGGCTATAATGCCAATTTCAGTTTTAGAATTCCGGTACGTCCATTATCTGATCACTGGGTGATCACCGGAGTTCAGGCGGAGCGGAGATATATAGTGGACTTCGGCACGACAACACTGACGGGAGGTTTTTTTACCATTATCCGCTCCAATATCGAAGCAACACCTCCCCCACACTCCGGTCGTAAATTAGAACCCTATTTGCGTTTAGCGACCTGGCCAAAACCAGATAATAACCAAACCGGCATCACGAAAAAGAAAATAGTTAGAAGTCCTAGAATTGAAGATTCCTGGCTGAGGCAGTTTGACGGGTATACATTTGTGCATTCGGAAGGGGGGCAAAAGGGATGAGCAAAGGCTATTTAGCTTTAGTTTTACATGCCCACTTACCGTATGTACGACATCCGGAACAGGAGAATGTACTGGAGGAACGCTGGCTATATGAGGCAATTACTGATACCTATATTCCGTTATTGCAGGTTTTTCAAGGTCTAATTAAAGATGGGGTGGATTTTCACTTAACCATGTCAATAACACCGACCCTTTTATCAATGTTAAGTGACGAATTGCTTCAGAAGCGCTACTTAAAGCATATCGATAATTTGATCAAATTGGCTGAGCGTGAAGTGGAGCGGACGAAGGCTCAGCCTGAGTTTAAACGTCTGGCTGAAGGGTATTGGAAACGGTTTAATGACACCCGTTCATTTTATTTAAGCCACCATTGTGATCTGATCAGTGTATTTAGGGAAATACAAGCCTCTGGTCATATGGAAGTTATTACCTCGGCGGCGACGCATGCCTTTTTACCTTTAATACTCAACGAAGAGGCTATCCGTGCCCAGATTAAGACCGGCATCAGGTTGCACGAAAAGCATTTTCATTGTCAGCCACGCGGGATCTGGTTGCCGGAATGCGGTTTTAGGCCGGGTTTAGATAAGATATTAAAGGAATATGGCCTCCAGTTTTTCTTCACTGAATCGCACGGGGTGGGAAATGCCCGGCCAACGCCTGTATTTGGGTTGCTTTCCCCTGTACTAACCCCATTTGGGATGGCAGCCTTTCCGCGTGACATAGATTCTTCCCAGGAGGTATGGAATGCCCAGACGGGCTACCCGGGTGACTATGATTATCGGGAATACTACCGGGATATTGGCTTCGATCTTGATCAGGAGCAAATTGCGCCCTTTATTCACCCGGAAGGTATTCGCTTAAACACCGGTATTAAATATTTTAGAATAACCGGGTACGGGGAGCACAAGGAACCATATAATCCGGACTGGGCTTTTGAAAAAGCAGCCCGGCATGCCGGGCACTTTTTGGCAGGCAGGCAGAAGCAGGTCGAGTACTGGCAGGAGCGTATGGGCCGCCGGCCGTTAGTTTGCGCCCCGTATGACGCCGAGCTGTTTGGACATTGGTGGTATGAGGGGCCGCTCTGGCTGGATTTACTTTTAAGGAAGATTCATTTTGACCAGTCAGATATTAAAACGATTACCCCTTCAGAGTACCGCAATCTTTATTCCGACTATCAGGTTTGCGATCTAGCCATGTCTTCCTGGGGACGTCACGGTTATGTTGATGTTTGGCTTAGAGAGGAAAATGACTGGATTTATCCCGCTCTTCATCAAGCAGAACAGGTTTTAATCCGCCTTGCTAACAGTATCACTAAGCCGCAGCCATTGGAAAGTAGGATGTTAAACCAAATGGCTAGAGAGCTAATGTTGGCGCAGAGCAGCGATTGGGCCTTTATTATGGATAATAAAACAATGGTAGATTATGCGGTTAAGCGAACAAAGTACCACATTAATCGTTTTAACCGGTTGCATAAGATGATCCAATCAGGAGAAATAGATAAAGAGTGGCTGAGAACCGTAGAAGAGTTGGATAATATCTTTCCGGAAATCGACTACCGTGATTATCGCTCCAATTATCCGGTTACCCGCTACCTGGCGAGAAAGAAATGCCCGCGGGTCTTAATGCTGTCCTGGGAGTTTCCCCCGCTGGTTATCGGGGGCATCGCCCGGCATGTATACGACCTTTCCCGCTACTTGGCTAGAATAGGTTGGGAGGTCCATGTGATAACCAACGAAACCGGTGATACCCCTCATACTGAGATAGTTGAAGGAGTGCATATACACCGGGTGCAGGTGTTGAAACCCGATGGTGAGGAGTTCCTACATTGGGTGTTCCAACTTAATTTGATGATGATTGATTGTGTTCAGTTGCTGGTTGACTCAGGCCTGGACTTCGATTTGGTACATGCCCATGACTGGCTGGTCGGGGACGCAGCCAGGGCGCTTAAGCAACGCTACGGTTGGCCGTTAGTGGGGACAATCCATGCGACTGAACACGGGCGCAACCAGGGCATTCACACCGATATCCAGCGCAATATTCACAGCCAGGAATGGCGGCTTACTTATGAATCAAAACGAGTTATTGTTTGCAGCACTTACATGAAGCGTGAAGTTACTGAAATATTCCAGTTGCCTGCAGAGAAGGTGGATATTATCCCTAACGGGGTTGATGTGGAGTCGCTTCATATGCAGACGGCCGGCCCGGGGCAGCGCTCGCGAAGACCTTATGCGACAGATAATGAGCAAATCATTTTATTTTTTGGCAGATTGGTCAGGGAAAAAGGTGTACGAACCCTGATTGAGGCCATGCCGGTGATTTTAGGAGCATGCCCGGATGCCAAGCTCATAATTATCGGTAAAGGTCCAGCTTTGCCGGAACTGGAGAGGCAATCGGCTTACCTTGGTCTAGGAGACAAAGTACTCTTTACCGGCTATATAACCGATGAAGAGCGGAATCATTTGCTTGGCCTGGCCGCTGTGTCCGTATTTCCTAGCTTATATGAACCGTTTGGCATAGTTGCCCTAGAAGCTATGGCGGCGGGAAATCCTATTGTTGTCTCTGATGTGGGGGGGTTGGGCGATATTGTCCGACATGGTCATAACGGTCTCAAAATGTATCCGGGGGACGTGGCTTCTCTGAGTAGTCAGGTGATTGAAATACTTAAAAACAAGGATTTGGCGCGCGCTTTGGCTGACACAGCCAGTAAGGAAATCGGGCGGTTTGACTGGTGCCACATTGCCGGACAGACTATTGAGGTTTACCTTGAGGCCATGGGTGCCAAGTTGGAGTTAAGTGCCCTCAAGCGTGAGACAGCGGTAGCTGGTGAAGGATAGGTCCTTCATTATTGATTACATCACCGTAGCTGTTTAGGTGTTTGGTTAAAAAACTAGTTGCTTCGGTAATGTGGCAAGGCTATCTCACTTTCTGTCCCGTGGGCTAGCTCAGGATAAAACATACTCTGGTAAGATAGGAGAGGATTTTGATATGAAAGCAGTCATTATGGCTGGCGGTAAAGGTACGCGTTTGTGTCCACTCACATGTTTTCAACCAAAGCCAATGGTGCCGCTTTTAGGCCGCCCCTGCATGGAGTATATTATAGAACTCCTGAAAAAACACGGGATTTTCGAAATTGCGGTAACTCTACAGTTTTTACCGCATGCGATCAAGAATTATTTTGGCGACGGCTCGGAGTATGGGGTACAGCTGACTTATTTTGAGGAAACCACACCACTGGGGACGGCGGGCAGTGTCAAGAACGCGGCGGAGTTTTTGGACGACACTTTTGTCGTTATTAGTGGCGATGCACTGACTGATTTCGATCTGGGTCGGGCTATAGATTTTCACCACTCTCAAAAGGGCATTGGTACTCTGGTTCTGGCTAAGGTGAGTGTGCCGCTGGAGTACGGTGTGGTGATGACCGAGGAGAATGGGCGAATCATCCGCTTTTTAGAGAAGCCCAGTTGGAGTGAGGTCTTTAGCGATACCGTTAACACGGGGATATACGTTTTGGAACCGAAGATTTTAACCTTATTCCCCAAGGACAAGAAATTTGACTTTAGCAAAAACCTATTCCCGTTGGTTATGGAGCAGGGCCAGGAATTATTCGGCTATGCCGCCCAGGGGTACTGGTCGGATATTGGGAACCTCTCCCAATACCGTCAGGCGCAATTCGATATGCTGCAGGGTGAAGTTGATGTGACGGTTAAGGGGTTTGAGGTGAGGCCGGGGATCTGGTTTGAGCAGGAATTAGAAATACCGGAAGGCGTTAAGATTGAGGCCCCGGCCTATATCGGACAGGGATCGATGCTGGAAACTGGGGCTGTAATCGGGCCCAATACCATTATGGGACGCTATAACCGAGTGCGTGGCGGCGCCTATACAGAGCACACGGTTATGTGGAACGGTAATTATATTGGCCAGGCTGTGAGCTTGAGCGGGGCCACCCTGGGTAATAAAACTTATCTTGGCCCGGGCAGCCAGATTTTCGAAAATGCTTCCATTGGTGATAACACGATCATCAAAGATCTGGCAGTAATAAAGCCGGGCGTAAAAATATGGCCAAATAAAATGATCTCGGCTGGTACGGTTCAGGCTTTTTCACTTATCTGGGGCAAGTCCGTATCTCAGAATTTATTCGGCGCGGAGGGGATCAGGGGCATTCCCAACTGGGAATTAACACCCGAATTCATGGTTAAAGTTGCCTCCGCCTACGGTTCCTGCCAGCGTCTGGGAGCAACGGTCAGTGTCAGTTGTGACGGTGAGCCTTATGACCAGATTCTGAAATATTCCGCTATTTCCAGTTTGCTGGCCATGGGGATCAAGGTGCGTGATATTGGGACTACGGTTAATCCAATCGCCCGCTACGTCTGCCGGCATACTCTTTGTGACGGGGGTATTCATATCTATCAGGAGGAGAGTGAAGGCGATAAAGTTGTTTGTGTTCAATTTTTCGATCACGAGGGTCTGCCGATCGATAAAGAAATGGAGCGAAAGATTGAGAACGCCTATCTGCAGGAGGACTATTTCCGGCCTATTACTTCTCAGTTAGGCCTGTTAGAACACATGCCACAAGCGGTAAAGCATTATTTTGATGAAATTATTTCCTGTGTAGACCTTAATATTTTTAAGTCCAAACGCTATAAAGTAGTTTACCATTGCGGTAACCCGCTGGTTAGCTCGATATTATCACAGCTGTTAGATAGTATTGGTTGCGAGGTAATCGGGATTATCAACGGGACGGACACTTTAGCTAAAGCCGTACTGGATAACCGGGCGGATCTTGGCCTGGAACTGGATGCCAGCGGTCAGAATATGCATCTGGTTACGGAACAAGGAGAAGTTTTAACTGAAGAGCAGAGCTTTGTGCTCAAGACGCTGACAACCTTAAAAAATCGCTCACCGATAGCTATTCCTGTGACGGCTCCGTCCATCTTAGAGGAAATGATGGTGGATGCGGGAGTTCCGGTGGTACGGACAAAAACAGTTTCTCGCTCCCTACTGGAAGTTGGCAAAGCTAATTCCCTGCAGGTACATTATGATAGCTTTTATGCTTTGGTTTCCATAATAGAATATCTACTTAAAGAAAATGTTAGCCTGCACACTTTTATTGAAAAACTGCCTGAATTTTATATCAGCATGAAGGATGTGATCTGTTCCTTTGAGGCGAAAGGCCGGGTAATGCGCTGCTTGATGGAAGAGATTAAGGGCCAAAGCAATGAATTAATCGACGGCATTAAAGTATTAACCGACGATTCTTGGGCGCTCATCCTGCCTGATTCGGAAAAAGCGCTCTTCAAGGTAGTGGCCCAGGGCATTTCCCGCCGCGGGGCCGAAGAATTGATCGAAAAGTATGAGAACAAAATTATCGCTTTTAGTCAGGGATAATAAGCTCATTATAAAGCAATTTAATTTTAGACCGCATTGGTTTGCAAATACAACGAACTAGTGCGGTCTTGCATAAATGGAAGAATTTTAGGGGCACACGCCCCTAAAAGAGCAGTTTCGCTGCCTAAATATTGTTAAAAAGCCCCCATGATCTTTTAAATCATGAGGGCTTAGTTTTCCGACTCCAACGGAGGTCGTTATTCTTTGCAGCCTCAGGGGGGTTGTGGCTTGGCAGGTTTGTCACTGCCCCCAATGTCCGGCTTGGTTCCATCATTATCACCGGTGGTATTATCTGGTTGCGTATTGTCGTCAGATTGGGCAGCACCGGCACCGGTATTAGCGCCGGTTTCAACTGGCTGAACTGCTGTTTTCTTGGGAGGTGCTGTTACTGTTTGCTTAATGGTTGAGGAATTCCCGGTCGAGCTAACTGAAGAACTGACTGGAGAGTCTACAGGCACGCTTGTGCCGGTATCTCCGTCTGCAGGTGGTTCACTGTTGCCGGCCTGTATTGTCTCCTCAAGCTGTGCATCGGATGTAGTTGTAGGTTCCTCTGTAGGTATGGAACTATAATCTTCCATGGCAAATGCATAAGGCCAGCTAAGCCAAACAGCGGTCATTAAAATTACTGGAAAAACAGCCATAGGCACCTTTTGCAGGGCTGTAGCGGCGAAAAAGGCCAGCCCGGCTGCAATAAAACAATATTGGCAGGGAGGTATACTTGCTGTAAACCAATTCCAGAGAGAATAGCTCACGAGGACTATGTGGAATCCGACGGCGGCCCAAGTGATATATCTAGCCCAGGGGTGTTTAAAGATGATTGCCGCGATGCAGATAAGATAGTAAGTTATTCCTGCCCAGGCCAGCATGTTTCCGACATACTGTGCCGAAGCGATGGCGCCGCTTAAGGCCAGTACAGCCAGGACGCGACCGATGTTATTTAAGTAATTTTTTTCTGAAAGCATTATATATCATACACTCCTGTAAGTTTTGGCACTATAAACTGGTTACATTGTAACATAATTGGGATTTGATCGCTTAAAACAATTTACATTGTTAATATTATTTTTATGTTAAGTATTAGTTTTATTTCTCCTTTTTTGACCGTTGTCGGCCGGGAGGAGTACCTGCCAGCCGTACGGCGATGATCTTTAGCTCTGTTGCTGTGGTTTCCAACGCCCAGTGTCTGAAACGCTTCAAACCGGTACGTTTGAAGGTGCCGGGTAGGTGTCTAAAATAGACCATATTTCATTTGCATGATAATTATGGTATGCTCTCATCTTTGACAGTTGAGAGATATAAAAACTCTGGTATGCCATGTAATTCAGGCAGTCCAGGGTTTTTTTGATTTTTAAAAAGTGCGTACCTTTTTTTTGCTTTTGGTGTTTTTAAAAATATTTT
>JAQVOX010000100.1 GCA_028702435.1 Desulfotomaculaceae bacterium
ACATGCTGATGTGTCTTTATTGGCGCGAAATAATGGCTAAACATCCCGGAGCACAGGCCATAATTGAAGTAAAATGTTCCCAAGCTCTAGTTGACGAAGTGCTCCGGCTAGGGGGTAAGCCTTTCTTTTATAAAACAGGCCACTCGCTGATCAAAGCAAAAATGAAGGAAATCGGGTCAGTCTTTACCGGTGAGATGTCCGGTCATATGTTCTTTGCTGATGAATTTTATGGTTTTGATGACGCATTTTATGCTGCAGGACGCCTGCTTAGAATACTATCCCACTCAAGCGAAATGTTGTCTCAAATGTTCGCGGCCATTCCTAAATACTACTCCACGGCAGAGACTAGGGTACCCTGCCCCGACCAGGATAAGTTTTTGGTAGTGAATGGTCTTGTAGACCGCTTCAAGCGTGATTATGAGGTTATTGATGTTGATGGGGTGAGGGTGCTCTTTGGCGACGGGTGGGGCCTGGTTCGGGCATCCAATACTCAGCCGGTACTAGTTGCCCGGTGTGAAGCTAAAACCCGGGAAGGTTTGCAGCAAATCTGTAAAACCATGCAGGAAGCACTGGAAGAGTTTCCTCAGGTTGAGCGGTTTTATTGGGAGTACTAAAACTAGAAATATTAGTATAGGTAAAGAGGAAAGCTAATCTGGACAGGATTGCTTTCCTCTTTACCCGGATAGGCCTTCCAGTGATTGGCCCGGCGGCTATATGCAGAATTACAGGCGGAATATAAGCGATGGACATATATGAGAGCCTATCAGTTGGGTTGGCGCAGCATTCTGTTACATAAATAAACCCCTTTCGCTAAAAAATAAAAGAAAAAAGCGGGAGGGATTTTTATGTTCCGATGTCAGATCCTAAGGCTGTCTTACTTCTACTTGCGACTCTTGTCTTGGTCTCAGGCTGTAAAAACCAGCCGATTCCCAAGCCGGTTTCACCAGTGGCGTTGGGGGAAGAGCCGACTATTTCTCTTTTTATAAACAAGACAGGTGAGCGGAAAAATATTAAAATAGAGGAATATATTCAGGGAGTGGTGGCGGCTGAGATGGACACCAATTGGCCGGTTAACGCTCTTGCCGCTCAGGCTATCCTTGCCCGAACTTTCACTATGGAAAATATCAAGTCGGGCCGAATTAAGCAATTGCACGGAACTGATGCGTCTACCAGTGTTGAAGAATTTCAGGCCTATGACCCGTCAAAGATTAACGATAACGTCCGCCTGGCGGTTGAGCGGACCAGGGGTGAAGTGATCACCCATGATGGCAACGTTGTCCATGCCTGGTTTTCGGCCTGTGACGGCGGGGTCTCGGCTAGCGCGGAAGAAGGACTGGCTTTTACTAAGGAGCCTACACCTTATGTGAAGGGGGGGGGGCAGGACGGCTGTCTGTCCATAACTGAGCCAAAAAACAAAGCCTGGGTGGCCAGAATACCGGTCGGCCAGGTCAGAACAGCGGTGCAGAAAGTAACTGGCAAGGACCCCGGGCCGGTTAGCGCGGCTTCTATTGTTAAAAAGGGCACTTCCGGACGGGCCGAGCAGATCAAAATTGGTACAGTAAACGTGGGAGGGCCTGCCCTGAGGCTAGCCTTGGGCAGTGAAAGAGTGCGGTCAATGCTCCTTACTGACGCTCGGGTGGAAGGTGGCGAACTGATCCTGGCGGGGAAAGGTTTTGGTCATGGAGTCGGTATGTGCCAGTGGGGAGCCAGACTGATGGCTGAACAAGGTAAGTCTCCTGAAGACATAATTAACTTTTATTTTAGAGAAATCGAAATTCAAAAACAATGGGAATAAAAGAAGGCCTGAGGCCTTCTTTTTTATGGTATTAAAAAAATAGTGCAGCATAAGATGAAGTAAGTTTTCACATCACTTTATATGTGTGTTTACCTGTATACGGATACTTAATAGTTGAACATGATTCTTGCGGTTAGACGCCTGCATTAATATTGAGGAGTGGTAAAAATGAATGAACAGGCCAATCATAATCTGAGCATGCGTAGCCGCAAGCAATTAACATTAGAAGGGGTCCGGCACGTCGGCAGCTTTAACGACAATGAGATTACACTGGAAACCAGCATGGGTTTTCTTATTCTTAAAGGCGAAGGGTTGCATATTACCCAACTAAGCCTGGATACGGGCACTATTGAGGTAGAGGGGTTTTTTACCGCACTCAGCTATATGGAATCAAAAGGTAAGGGAAAGGGTAAGGGCTTACTAGGCAGGATTTTAAAATAGTGCTTTATGATGCGGGTTATAGGGAACAGTAACATGATGGATAAATGACGACTGTATTTATTTAAGTATGATCAAAGCGCCACGGCGCTTTTTTTGCAAAGAGGTGTTGCTTTGGAATCACTTAACAACCAGCTCTGCGCATTTGTAGCTACATTAATGATTGGGATGGTAGGCGCCTTTTGTTACGATTATTACAGGGCTGTGGGAAAAACTTTCAGGTTAAAAAAAGTGGGTACTTGGCTTGGAGACATTATATTCTGGCTGATGACCACTGCCCTAGTGTTTTTTTTGCTGCTCCTTGGAAACTGTGGGGTTGTGCGCTATTATGTACTTTTCGGGCTCGGCCTAGGAGCTTGTATCTACTTTCAATTCTTTAGCAATACTATGAGCCGGTTAATCCATCTCAAATTTTATTTACTACAAAGGGTTTGGGCCTTTATAGTTATAATAATTTTGTTTCTGATAAATATTGTTCTTTTCCCTTTTCGCCTAGTGTTTTTAATTTTATCCTACCCGCTTAATTTCCTGGGAGGATTATACAATAAGGCCGGCCGTAAGCTAATAGTTTATTTTAATAATCTGGGCTTGAAGTGTGTGAGGCGGGGTTCAACCAAACTAAAGTCAATGCTATCGTATCTGGTTTTTTGGAAGAGAAAAAAAGATAACAAATAAATAACTCACTTGAACGAAGTAGAAGTATTACGACCAAAACGACCATCTACCATGTTAAGTTTCATTTAGTAAAACCGGGGGATGAAATTTAGCCCCCGGTTTTTGGCTGCTCGGCATGTATAAAACATTTCAAAAAATCCAGAATTCTAAAACGAAATTCTACTTTAGCTGTATTTTTGCCTGGTACCGCATTGCTGCTGGACTGCTCTAGGGTATTTGAAATCTGCGAGGCTGTTACTCCTGATGATGTTTGAATAAATACAGTAGTAGTATTCTGGACAATACTATCATCATGGTTATCTATCTTTAAAGTAAAATTTTCATTCTCAACTGGTGCTGCATCGGTAGCATTAACGTTAATTGGAGATATGGTCACCTCTTTGGTCATATCTACAAAACAAAGGGGCGGGAATAGCACACACCACCAGTTTGCTCCACCGCCAGTGCCGATAACTACCTGAACTGACTCGTAATCACCGGCAGGAAGTATGAATGGCCCATAGTGTTTGGTTGGAAAAGCAAATTTGCCGTAATCGACCTCAACCGGATAGTCCTTTCCTTCCGCTCTTATCTCGCGGTTAGCGATTTCCCTAATCTGATCTAATTTGTTTAAGGTGATAGATCTGGCTGTGTTAATACTTTCCGCTTCTCCAAAATCTGCAGCGATACCACGAATAATTTCGTCGCGCACTTTTCTTTTTAATTCCTGGTCGCCCTTACAGTCGCTGTTTGCCACTATATGCAGACGAATTAACTGTCCGGGAGGAAATATTGTTTCTGATGTTTGGTGCAAAAATTGAAATACAAATAATACTACCAATAGTGAAAACAGGCATGTTAGTATTATTTTCGTTTTCCCGCTCATAATGTTTCCTTCAAGTATATTAATTTGGATTATTTAACAGGCTTGTATTTGTAGCATTCCCATCTACTGGAGATACCAACCTTTTTTATAAAAGTTTTTATGAAAAAAAGGAATTGATAAACTGATGTAGAAAATATGTAAGTAATTTGTACACAGTTTGTGGATATCTTGGAGTAAAATATCTGGGACGGTTATTATGAAAATAGAAATTAGGGGAGTAGAGCGGCTCAGCTTCCGGGAGCGACAGGTGGTTACGTTAAAGGAAATGGGTTACTCTACCAGCAGGATAGCCAAACAACTGAGCTTGAGCGCTAGTACTATTAATACGTTGTTCAGCCGCGCCAGAAGTAAGGGCTATGAAGTAGTAATCGTTATTCCAGGCCACAACCTGTCTTTATTTGGTATCGATGATCATGGTGAGGAAGAAGGAGAGGAGCAATCTAATGCCACTGGCTAGAAAACAGCAGGAAATGTATGAAACCATACCCGAGGAACGTAGGCTTGGTGTTGAAAAGAAAAAAACTTTTAATTTTTCAAGGAGTAAGCTCCCTGCTTTATTTTTAATGCTGCTTTTAGCTTACTTAGCATTTTCTTTGACCAGTCAATTTAGCAGCCTCGGGGCGATGCAAAGGGATATCCAAAACATTAAGCAAGAAGTGACTACCTTAAAAGAAAAAAATAAAGATTTGCATATAGAATTGCAGCAGTTTCAAAATGATGCTTACGTGGAAAAAGAGGCCCGTGAAAAGCTCGGTCTGGTTAAGCCTGGCGAAACCAGAATAGTATCAGTGCCTCAAGGCACCCAGTTAAAAAAAATTCAAACTCCTGTAGATAATATTATACTTGGTGATTGAACCTATATCATTGATTGCTGGTAAGCTTAATTTTATTATGGATTGAAAAATAAAGGTATTTCTTGACACCCTGCTTTTTAATCGCGTATAATTACATAAAACAAGGTATTGTTTTTGGTATTAAGGAGGAGTATTTTTAGTTATGCCGATTGAACTGGGGAGCGTCGTGGAGGGCGTTGTTACCGGAATAACCAATTTCGGCGCTTTTATTGAGTTGCCTGGTAGGGGAACCGGACTTGTGCATATCTCTGAAATAGCTGAGGTTTATGTTAAAGATGTCAATGATTTTCTGAAAATAAATGATAAGGTTTCGGTTAAAGTAATTTCGGTGGACCCAAGAGGCAAGATTGGGCTTTCGATCAAACAAGCTAATCCTTCTGTGCACCGTCCCCAGAAGAAAAAAATACAGGTTTCTTTTGAAGATAAGTTATCCAAGTTTCTTAAGGAAAGTGAAGAGCACCAGCAATTTTTGAAACGGAGTACCGATGTTAAAAGGGGCGGACGGGGTTCTGGGCGTTAATATGGAATAGTATAATTTAAACTAATGCTTATTAAAAATGCCTAAATAGGCATTTTTTTTTAAAAGCGGTGGATACTAGGTTGAGCAATACCCGGAAAAGTCGAAATAAGACGATTTTTTATCTGCCTTAAATGACAAATATTTCCTACCCATTGTACTATAATGGTTCTATTGATGAAATTTAGTACAAGGGGTTAGCCTGATGAATGAAAATATCGATATCTATCCTTATCACCGGGTTAGTGAGGGTGTGCCTAAACATAAAGATAATTCCGGCCAGAGATCGGCCCCCATAAAACGTTCTCTCCTTCAGGTGAAACCCGGAAAAGTTTTGACACCCATGGTAGTAGCTATCAGTCTCGGTGGTTTTTTTCTAAGCCGGGCAGTAATGCTGGGGGATCTGGTGCCATTTGGTGTTGCCTTTGTGGTGGCTTCAATATGGGTTTTTGCCCGGTCCGGGTTGGTATCAGTACCAGCTGTTATAGTCGGTTTCGCTTCTATTAGCGGAGGCATATTGCTATTAGGTTCCACTCTGACTGTGATCTGTACCCTCTTTTTGATTAGGGCGATACCCGTTGGTACAAAGAGACAATGGCTAATCTTGCCTGGCCTGGTTTTAGCAGTGACTATTATTGTCAAAACTTCACTATTAGCTTTTGCCAATCCATCTTCATATAATTACTTCAGCGTTTTGTTTGAAGCTGTTTTTGCGGCTCTGTTAACACCGGTAATGATACGCGGACTTGCTGCGCTGAAAAAAAGAACACAGGGAACATATACCTTTACCAGCGAGGAAATCTTTTGCACACTAATTATTCTAGGCGGACTGATTGCTGGAACTGGGGATCTAAGATATGAGATTATCAGTCTTAAGGGCACCCTGAGTCGGCTAGCGATATTACTGGCTGCCCTAGTCGGGGGAGCAGGCGCCGGTGCAGCTGCTGGTGCGGTACTTGGGGTTATTCCAGGCCTTGCTTATACTGTGTTACCTGCACTGGCACCTGCTTATTCCTTCGCCGGGTTTCTTGCCGGCCTGTGCCGGAGTTTCGGCAAGGCCGGCGTAGCTACAGGTTTTTTGCTTGGTAATATAGTGCTGTCGGTATATCTTTCGGATAATAGTAACTTGATTGCCATCCTAGCCGAAACCGGGCTAGCAACAGTACTTTTTTTAATGCTTCCGTCGTTTTTAATTGAAGGCATTACAGCATCTATTGGGCATGGTAATGAGGTCAAGCAAAAAGTTTCAGATGTAAATTCAAGTTTAAAAGAGTTATTCGACAAAAAAATGAAAAATTGGGCGCTGGTCTTTCGTGAGCTTTCTCTGACTTTTGAACAAGTGTCTTCTGCTGCAGGTAAGAGCAAAGAGGAGCAAGATATTCACAAGCTGTTGAATCAGGTTGGTAAAAAAGTATGCGGCAGTTGCACCGCTTACAGCACTTGCTGGGAACGGGAATTTTATAAAACCTACCAGCATATGATTGACCTTTTTGCATTGGTGGAGATTAACGGCTGTGTTTCTCATGAAAATATAAACAAGGAGATGAGAAAACGCTGTACCAGAACAAAAGAGCTTGCCATCGCGATCAGTTGCCTTTATGAGACTTTCCGTGTTAACCGCTACTGGTCAGGCCGATTACTGGAAAGCCGCGGAGTTGTGTCGGAGCAGTTGAGGGGTATCGGTGATGTTATTGCCAATCTGCCCGGTGAATTGATATATGATGCTGAGTATGGAGATGTGGGGTATGGCTTACGCAAAAAATTAAAAGAAGCCGGCGCCAGGGTTGAGTACTTCTCGATTAGCCGCCTGGGAGAAAAAGATATCGAAGTTACACTAACGCATACTCCATGCGGTGGAAGAATGCAGTGTAGGGATGTTATCTCGCCGCTTTTATCATCGGCCCTACAGCGTTCTTTTTATCCTGCAGCGACAGATTGCACAGTTAAAGAGGGTGAACAAGCCTGTCAATTAAGATTCTATTCGAATCTAAAATAC
>JAQVOX010000101.1 GCA_028702435.1 Desulfotomaculaceae bacterium
AAACCTTCGGGGGCGCGGCCAATGATTACGGCAGCGGGGTGAACAGCCGATCGACCAGGCAAGCAAGTGATGCAGCCATCCATGACGTTCACATATTGCTCTTTCCCTACCGTATTTCGGCTTCTTTTCTGATTTTAGTCCGCCTGCAAAACGATATGGCAAAATTCTTGTCTGCCCATGTAATTATCTGCTTGCCGTACGCAATGGATATGCCTATATATATCGCGGCCAGTCCGTGGACAAAGGTCGCTGTCATGGAATGTCAGGGGGACGGGGTTGCTGACATTCCTATGTCGTCAAAACAAGGCCCCCATTTACCCCGGTAAGTACTGTGAGGTATAACTTTCGGCTTATATAGAGGCAGCTAAAGTATTATTGTTGACCATTGGCAAATCTGGGAGTATTCTTCAAACCAATAAAGCTACCTTAAATACCGCTGGCGCTTGTCTCTATAGCTTGTCTCGGCGATGCTCGCACCCCCCAATTAAAGGTTACCTTACATCAGAAATGTTGTCAACAACCCCGTCCCCCTGACACCAACAACCCCGTCCCCCTGACACCCCAAAGTGGGCATGAGGCACATTAATTCGTAGCGTGTCCATTATAGCCAAAGAAGGCTGTCATTTGGAGCTGAAACCTACTGCCGAATGGCACAACCTAGTAAGCGGCGGCAGTGCTATCACACTGGATGAAAAAGTAGCTAAGATTGAACAGTATAGAAATGTGATTCTATCTATACGTTAAACTTTATCTGCTGTTCCCCAAAATTTTTGATTGTATAAGCAGATATTATTCCATAGACAATAAAAGCGAACAAGCTTGCTATCACTGTAGAAATTCCTTGTGTCCAAGGAGCATTAATAGTACCTTGGGCAGAGTTTATTGAAATTAACAATCCCCAAACAATAGCTCCGTAAATGCTGCCAAGCAACCAAAAATTCGTTTTGGCTATACCAGTTATTCCTTGCATTATAACCATCAGCAAAAATCCGGCTGCTTGCCCGGCTAGAATATGCATAATTAGTTGTCCGAAAGTTATCCTGGCGCCGAGGGTAGATATACCGAGAAACTCTGATGACGCAATTACTGCAGCTTGAACAAGGGACGCGATTAAAAAGCCAACTGAATATTTCCAGTACATTAAAAACATCTCCTTTCAGAAGTAATGTTGCCCTTCTGGAAAGGATTTAATTCACCGGATGCAAATTCCTATTTTAGTTAATCGTAGGAATGGGAAATTGATCTTATATCATCCACGGTAGCATTGACGAGATGTTCTCCCACATGATTAAATCTCCTAATTTTAATATTTTATAGTAATCCCATGGGGTGAGATAAATTATGCAAAAAATGACTATAATACTTAGAATACCCAAAGGGAGTTGGTATTTTGGCACAGACAATCGGTGAGCTAATATTAAAGGCTTTGGCTGGGTGGGGGGTAAAAAATATTTATGGTGTATTGGGGGATGCTATTTTACCCCTTATGGACGATCTAGGAAAACAACAACAAATTCGTTTTTATAGTACGGCCACAGAAGAAGGGGCGGCTTTTATGGCCTGTGGGGAAGCCAGAGTAACAGGCAGGCTAGGTGTTTGTCTGGCCACCGAGGGGCCTGGGGCTACAAATTTGCTTAATGGTGTAGCCGATGCCTACCGTGATAACATACCTATGTTAGTCATCACTGGCCAGGTGGAATCAGCCAAAATCGCCACCAATGCCAAACAATATATCAATCAGCAACAGCTTTTTGCCCCTGTTACCAGCTTTACCACCTTACTGACCAGACCGGAATCAGCCCTGGGAGTATTGCAAATAGCTGTGGAAAAGGCCCTGGGGGACAGTACACCCTGCCATATTTCGGTACCTAAAGACATTTTAATGAGTCCTGCCCATAATACTGTTGTACCATCCCTTGGTCAGCCTTATCCCCCAAGTATTATGGGTAATTTGGAAAAGGCAGCAAAAGCCCTAGGGGCTAGCCAAAAACCACTTTTGTTGGCCGGCAGGGCGGCATTACCCTTTAGGGATCAGGTATTGCAGTTGGCCAATATGATAGGGGCAGGTATCATTCCCGCCCAGGGCGCCAGGGGTATTTATCCTGGTTTTGAGGTTAGGCTTTTGGCTGGCCTAGGTGAAGCCCATATTCCACCCTTGATCAAAAAAACGGATTGCCTGCTGTTAGTGGGTGACTGCCCCTATGAACACAAGTACCTGCCCACAGATGTTAAGGTTATCCAAATTGATAGTAGACCCCGAAACCTGGCCAGTCATTTAAGGCCCGCAGCCCTGACCGGAGATATGGGGCAAATTATTAACAGTCTAACAGAAAAATTAGCGGGCTTTGTACCAGACCCCCATTGGCAGGGGGAAATTCAAAGGTCCCATGATGAACACGTTAGGATGATTACTGATGAGATATTGTTACAACAAAGTCCCATTGCCCCAAGACAAGTAATTGCCCTTTTAAATGAAGCCCTGCCGGAGGATTCAATTATTACTATCGATGTCGGGGAATTTATGCACTGGTTTGACCGGGGTTTTATGGCCCGTCAACAGCAGGTGATCATATCTGACTACTGGAGGTGCATGGGTTGTGGTTTACCCTATGGCTTAGGTGCGCAGGTAGCCTTCCCCGGCAAAAAGATAGTTGTCTTAACTGGTAATGGTGATTTTATCATGACCATGCAAGAACTACTGACGGCAAGCCGCTATGGCTTACCGGTGGTGGTGGTTATTTTCAATAACGGTATCTATTCCTTGGAAAAACATAAAATGCAAAAAGCTGGCCTTAACCCCTTTGGCATAGATGTGGCGGTTCCTGATTTTGTAAAACTAGCAGAAGCCTGTGGCGCCACCGGCATTAGGGTTGAAAAACCCGAAGAACTGGCTAAGGTTCTTAAGAAAGCTATGCTTTTGGACCAGCCGGTGGTGATAGATATCCAGGTAAGCCAGGATAAACCTGCCTTTATTTAGACAAAATAAAGGCATAGCTGGCTTAAAATACATTATTCCTGGGTAATCCACAGTATAAAACCCGAAAAAAAGTACAAGCTAATGTTGATTTTAAAATTATAATGAAAGGGTGTTATGGTTTGAATCAACACATTCACTGTATTGTTAGTGACTGCCATTATTATTCCACTGGTAACAAGTGCTCCGCCAACGAAATAGTTGTAGTCTCTGACCAGTTTGGCGCCAGTCAGCCCGATAGTGTAGATGCTAGTATGGCGTCAGAACTTACCCCGGGGCAGGCAAGCACTTGCATGGAAACTTGTTGTAAAACCTTTGTTCACAAAAATTCTGATAAAATTAACGCTGATGGTAATTATAAACTGTAATAACAGATAGGCCCGTTTCGTTGAAAAAGAAGTGTTATTTAGCAATCCTGGCAAAAGATAAAGCCTTCATTTTATTTTGCCGAAAAATGAGCAAGGCACCCCGTAGAATATTATGTGGGGTGCCTTTTAATTCGCTTCATACCAAATACTTGCTTAATCCCTGCCAAACATTTTAAGAAGCCGCAAACTACTAAAATATAATCCTCGGAATATATATATTTCGGAAGAAATCCTTTTCCCTTTAGTAATAATCCCATTTGAGATACCGGTTTGGATTAAGTGATAAAAAATGTTTTGAGAGGAGTCATCATGCACAAAGAAGATTTCTCTAGATTATGTCACACGTTGTCATCTGATAAAAACAACGCTCTCTCAGAGGCAGTCTTATCCGTAGTTAAAGATCATCAGAACATCAAGAATAAAAAAAAGCTCCCGGTGGTCTGGCTCGAAACAAATGACAGTGGTGATAACAACATCGCTTTTATGAACACTACTTATCCCTATCTGGGCAGGGTTTTCGAGGAAATGATCGATTTGCTTTACAGCAACACATTTATGGCTGCTGAGGGTAGAGATGCTCTGAACATACTTGATCAGGTCCTGAATATTTATAAAGGTAAATTTACTTTAGTGGTCGAAGGAGCCATTCCGATTAAGGATCAGGGGTTGTACAATATCATCGCGCGCACAAAAACCCGTTCGATTACAGCCCTTGAAGCAGTAACCCGGTTGGGTGAGCCGGCTGAACATGTTGTTGCTATCGGCACTTGTGCCAGCTTTGGCGGGCCCTCTGCGGCCAGGCCCAATCTTACCGGTAGTGTCGGCGTCCGTGATGTGCTGGACAGGGAGGTGATCAATGTCAGTGGTTGTCCGGTCAACCCGGATTGGTTCGTGGGAACACTAGCCCACTTGCTCATGTACGGCAAGCCGGAGCTCGATCAATTAGGCCGTCCTACCCTATTTTACGGTTTTACCATACACCGGCACTGCCAGCGGCGGTCATACTTTGATCAAGGAGATTTTGCAGAAAAGCTTGGTGACATTGAGTGTATGTTTTCATTAGGTTGTATCGGGCCCCGTACGGGCGCCGACTGTCCCTACCGGCAGTGGATAAATCACGTCAGCTGGCCGGTTAAGGTCAATACCCCCTGTATCGGCTGCACCAATGAAGATTTTCCAGACGGTTCCACCCCCTTTTTTACTCCGATGCCAGAAAAAAATAAAAAGCAAGGAGATCAAAACTCTCCCGCGCCAGGAGTAGATCAAGTATGAGCAAACAGAGAGTGATGTTTAGTCCCGTCACCCGCCTGAGCGGCCTATTGTCCGTTGACGTAATCGTGGAAAACGGACGGGTAACAGAAGCAAACGCCGGCGGCACAATGTTTAGGGGTTACGAGTGGATTATGCGTGACCGGCATGTCACTGATGCGGTATATATGACCCAGCGGATTTGTGGTATATGTTCCCTGGCACACGGCGCCGTGGCGAGTTACCTGCTGGATGAGCTTTTTGATAATGAATTGGTTGAAAATGCCCAGTATTTACGAAATATCATGTTTGCTGCCGATTTTTTACAAAACCACATCCGGCACTTTTATTTTTTCAGCCTGCCTGACTTTGTAAAAATGCCTGACCGTCCTCCTTTCCACGGGCAAAACCCTGCCGATATCCGGCTAAATCCCCAAGATAACCAGCGCTTGGCAGAGCATTACTTCGAAGCGGTAAAGGCAGGCCAAGAAAGCCATCAAATCCTCGCCTTGTTTGGCGGCAAAGCTCCCCACCAGCATAGCTTTCTCCACGGCGGGGTGGCGGTAGCCCCTACAGCAGATAAAATTGCACAGGCTCTGGCACTGCTCGGTAATATCAGCGAATTTGTGAAAAGCAGGCTGGTTCCCGATACCGAGTTAATAGCGCGGGTTTACAGCGACTATTTTAGAATAGGAATAACTCCTGCTCAGTTATTATCTTTGGGATTATTTAGATTTGGCGTTAAAAATGAAAATTTTTTATGGCGAAGCGGTGTACTGGCGGATGGTCAATTGCACCCTCCACGGTTGGAACTGATCAGCGAGGAAATAACTAATACATGGTTTGATCAAACCGGCACTGGAGAAATAAGGCCGGATCCTCTTAAACCGGGCGCTTATACCTGGGTCAAGGCAGTCCGGTATGCAGGCCGTTATTTTCAAGTAGGGCCGCTGGCTCGAATGATCATCAACGGGTTTTACAAGGGTGGTACGTCAACCATGGATAGAATCTACTCCCGTACCCTGGAAACCCTGCTGATTACAGAATTAATGCAGCAGTGGTTAAAAAAGCTAAAACCCGGTCCCCCACCCATAAACCAAAAAAGTACTCCGGTAAAAAAAGAAGTGACCGCCGTCACGGATGCAATGCGAGGCGCACTCCTCCATACCGCACTTATTGAAGATGAAAAAGTGGTAAAATACAACATTATTACCCCGACAGTATGGAATTTTTCACCTAAAAACGGGTCCGGCAACCGCGGGCCGGTGGAAAGTGCGCTGGTGGGGAACGAAATACCAAATCAGGACATGCTTTTTACAATTCTTGGCCGAACTATTCGTTCTTTTGACCCTTGCATATCCTGCGCCACCCATCTCCTAGACTGCAAGGGTAGCGTTAAAGCAGAGGTAGTTTATTAATTAATGAGGAGCAAGCTATTGATGCTCTTTGAAGGGATTGTGTTCATATGCATGAGTGGGCCTTAGCGGAATCGGTGATATTTACGGCAACTAAAGAGGCTAAAAAAGAAAATCTCGAAGAAATTACCATGATCAAGGTTAAGGTGGGTGAATTACAGCAGATAGACCTCGAAATATTTAGATTTGCCTTGAGCAATTTCTTAAAAACATCTGACTATCTATTAGATATGACTAGAATAGAAATTGAGATAGAGAAATGTATTTTAAAATGCAGGGTTTGTAGAAATGAGTGGGGTTTTTATGAGTCTTTAAAAAAATTACCTGAAGCTGAAGCAGAGTCAATTCATTTTATTCCGGAGGTAGCGCATATTTATATCAGATGCCCGGGATGTGGCAGTCCCGATTTTGAGATCACGGACGGACGCGGCGTTTGGATCGATTATATTATAGGAGAGAGATGATGGACCCCAGATTAAACATTATAAACAATAGACTAGTAAATGTAAGAAAGATAATTGCTGTTTCAGGCGGTAAAGGAGGAATTGGCAAAAGTATAACCGCCTCCACCCTGGCGCTGAGTTTAGCAAAGCATGGTTACCGAGCCGGCCTATTGGACCTGGACTTTTGCGGCCCTTCCGACCATGTGATCCTGGGAGTAGAAGGTGTTTTTCCAAAAGAAAATCAAGGAATTATTCCCCCGGAAGTTTACGGCATCAAGCTGATGTCGATTATTTATTATTCAGGCAGCAGTCCCGCGCCGTTACGGGGGAGCGAGGTTTCCAACGCGATCATCGAAATGCTGGCAATTACCCTGTGGGAATCGTTAGATTTTTTAATTATGGACCTGCCGCCCGGGCTCGGTGATCCAATACTGGATATCATTCGGTTAATAGAAAAGGTGGAGTTTCTTGTCGTGACCACTCCATCCAGGCTGGCCCGGGCAGTAGTGAAAAAGGAGTTGCAGGTATTAAAAGAACTGGGCCTACCAATCATTGGTGTCCTGGAAAACATGAAATTAACAGAGCAAACTTCGGTGTGGGAAGGGGTTGGTAAATATGGGGCGCCTGTCCTTGGTTCAGTTAATTTTGATAATAACCTCGAAGACTCCCTG
>JAQVOX010000102.1 GCA_028702435.1 Desulfotomaculaceae bacterium
TCTTGTTTCGTGGTGGAAAAGGGAGAAGGCCTGGTAGTTCGCAAATTAGAACACAAAATGGGCGTCAAAGGCATGCCGATGGCGGAGTTGTTCTTTGATAACATGCGGGTTCCCAAGGAAAACCTGTTGGGCGCAGAAGGTGACGGGTTTACAATAGCCATGCAGGTGCTTGATAAATGCAGGTTGGTAGTGGCGGCGCAGTCTGTTGGCATAGCCCAGGGAGCTCTTGACTTTGCAGTGCAGTATTCGCGTGACCGGGTGCAGTTCGGTAGCCCAATCGGCAAATTTCAGGCCGTCCAGATGATTTTTGGCGATATGGAAATAAAAACACAGGCCGCGCGTTACCTGACTTATGTGGCAGCGGACAAGTACGACCGCAAGGCCCATGACCGGAGTAAATATTCTGCAATGGCCAAGGCGTTTGCCTCAGATACGGCGATGTACGTTACCACAGAGGCTATCCAAATAATGGGTGGTTACGGTTACGTCAAGGAGTACCCGGTGGAAAGAATGTTCCGGGACGCCAAAATGCAGCAGATTTACGAAGGAACTAATGAGATCCAGCGGATAAATATCGCCCGGAGCCTGCTGGGTAGCGGTTTTTAATACGGGGAGGGATAACACAGTGCAAATCATGGTCTGTTTGAAACAAATACTCGATCCGGAACTGCCGCCGCGGGAATTCCGGTTGGAGGAGGGAGAAATGACTCCCGCTACTGAAGGCGTACACTTGGTGATGAGTCCGTTTGACCAGAATGGGCTGGAAGTAGGGCTGCAATTGCGGGAAAAAATGCCCGGGACGACTGTAACTGCTGTAACAGTCGGTCCTGAGGGCGCCGGTGACGTTTTGCGCAAAGCTTTGGCGGTGAAAGCGGACCGGGCGGTCAGAGTGCCGCTGGAACAAGATTGTAAACTGTCAGGCAATATTATAGCGGGCATGCTTGCAGGAGCGGCCAGGGAATTGGGAGCGGATATGGTGATCTGCGGAAGGCAGGCCGGTGACTGGGACGGCGGTCAGATTGGGTTGATTCTAGCGGAAGAGCTAGGCTGGCCAGTCGCTAATCTGGTCACTGGAATAGAGCCGGGTTCAGGTAAACTGGTTTTAAAGTGCGAACTGGATGAAGGATATGAAGTACTTGAAGGGAATACGCCTCTAGTCGCGGTTGTAACCAACCATGAGACAAACGTTCCTCGTATTGCCAAGGTGAAAGATACAATGGCGGCTATGCGTAAGAAGCTCGAGCTTATAGACATAGATCCGCAAGGTAACAGCTTAGAACTAGCGAGTCTTGAGATTCCGGTCAAAGAAGTAAACTGTGAAATCGTTCCGGGCGAAGACGGTGTGGAAAAAGCTGATAATTTAATAAAGCGGCTGTCGGAATTAAAAGTGCTATAACTTTAAACATACATGACAAGCGGTAAGATTGGGGGGAGAAAAATGTCCTTAGTACTGACCTGTTTGATGGATCAAGGAGTATTGTCCCGGGATAGCCTGGAAATTATCGGCGCCGGGAAAAGTATCGCTTCAGAATTGGGAGCCGAGCTGGCAGCGGCGGTAATCGGAGCGGAAACCGGAGCAATATGTGAGGCAGCGGGTGAATACGGGGCAAGTAAAATATATTCGGTGCAAGATGCTGCTCTGGAAAACTATTACTGCGAAGGATACCTAGCCGCTCTGGAAGCGGTGTGCAGGGAGTGCCAGCCGGCGGTAGTCCTGTTCGTGACCAACGCGCAAGGACGCGGAATGGCGCCCAGGCTGGCAAGGCGGTTGGGTAAGACGGCTCTTGTTGACTGTTTGAGCTTTGACGCGGATAAAGAAACCGGCCGTATTGTCTTTACCAAGCCGGTGTTCGGCGGTAAGGCGATGGCGCAGGTGGCGATGAGTGACGCCCCGGCTGTAGTCGTCTTGCGACGGCGCAGTTTTGAACCTGCCCAGCCGGAGCAAGTGACAGCGGAAACGATCCAGGTAAAGCCGTCCGCTATTCCTCCCAACCCCTTCAAATTAATTGAGCGGGTGGAGGAACAACAGGAAGGTGTCCGCCTGGAGGATGCCAGAGTTGTAGTGTCCGGGGGGCAGGGGCTTGGCGGTCCGGAACACTTTGCCCTGCTGGAAGAACTAGCCGGCCTGATGGGAGGCGCGGTAGGCGCCAGCCGGGTAGCAGTAGACAGCGGCTGGGTCAGCAGTTCGAAACAAGTGGGTCAAACCGGCAAGATTGTCGCGCCGGACATTTATCTGGCGGTGGGTATCTCAGGAGCCTGCCAGCACATGGCCGGGTGCTCCGGTTCCAAGGTCATAGTAGCTATTAATACCGACCCGGAGGCGCCGGTTTTCGGTTCCGCCAGACTTGGAGTGGTTGGCGATTTCAAAGATATTTTGCCGCCGCTGATCAATAGAGTAAAAGAAATGACTTAAGATGAACAGAACAATTGAAACGGCCTCTTCAAAGAAAGAGGCCGTTTATATACATAATATTTGGAGAAGGAGGAACTGATATGGGATTGCTCGGCATAATTGTATTTGTTATTGTTTTAGTTGCCGCCGTCGGGCTTTTCGCCAGAGCTGTCTATCAACGTTATCTAATTTTGCGTTTAGGTAAACCCGAAGACAGATTTGATCAAATCGGTGAACGGGTTAAATCAGTATTGGTTTACGTATTTGGACAGAAAAAAGTATTAGATGAAGCATACCCGGGTCTGTTGCACGTGTTTATTTTCTGGGGGTTCCTCGTTCTAGCCCTGGGTGAACTGCAATTTTTCGGAGAAGGATTATTCCCTGGGTTTGTTTTGCCTCTCTTGGGGCACAGCCCGGTTTTTTTCCTGATACAGAATGTATTCGCCATTTTAGTGCTGGTTGGAGTCCTGATGGCATGCTGGCGCCGTTATGTGGTTAAACCGGACCGGCTTGATCATAATCCTGAGGCGGCAATTATTTTGTCATTGATCACCGGGGTGGTTCTGACCCTCTTTATAGCAGACGGATTAAGAGCCGCCATGCATCCGGCAGGATCTGAAATGGCCCCGGTAACAGTGTTTCTTGCCGGATTGTTTATCAAACAGGGTTGGAGCCAGTCTACTTTAAATACGCTTTATTATGCTTTTTGGTGGATACATGCTCTAATTATGTTTGGTTTTCTCGTGTTCATTCCTTATTCCAAGCACATGCATTTGATAGCCTGTCCCTTTAATACTTTTTTCCGTTCTCTGTCACCTATGGGAAAAATGCTTCAGCCGATTAATTTTGAAGATGAGCAGGAAACTCTTGGGACACAAAAAATCAATGATTTCACCTGGAAACAGCTATTGGATTTATTAACATGTACCCAATGCGGCCGTTGCCAGGATAATTGCCCGGCTTATTTAAGTGACACACCACTTTCTTCTAAGCGGTTTATCAATAATTTAAAAGATCACTTACTGGAATGCGGGAAGGAAATTGGTTCGGGAAACACCAGTAATTCTTCAGAGAACGAAAGCCTGCTGGAAAAAAGCCTGATCGGCAGTGTTATTACTGAAGAAGAATTGTGGTCTTGTAAAACCTGCGGCGCCTGTCAGTATGTTTGCCCGGTGATGATTGAACACGTGCCTAAAAATGTTGACCTGCGCCGTTATCTGGCGATGGAAGAAGCTTCCTATCCCAGTGGTGTTGATAACGCAATTCGCAGTCTTGAGGACAGGGGACACCCCTATAAAGGCACTATGGCCTCGCGCTCAAGCTGGTATCGTGACTCATGGGTCGAAGACCTGGTCAAAGAAAACAACAAAGAGGTTCTCTTTTGGGTTGGCTGTACGGCGGCACTTGACGACCGCAACATGAAGATAGCCCAAGCGTTTGCCGAGTTACTCAAGCGCTCCGGAGTTAGCTTCGGAATTTTAGGAGAGAAAGAGAGTTGTTGCGGAGATCCGGCCCGCCGCTTGGGTAACGAGTTTCTTTATGACTGTATAGCCCGGGAAAACATAGAACTGTTAAAGAACTACAAGGTCAAGACAATCGTCACAACTTGCCCGCACTGTTACAATACCTTCAAAAACGAGTACCCGCAAATAGACGGCGAATTTAGTCAAAAATATCAAGTGTATCACCATACCGAATACCTGGCTCAATTATTAAAGGAAAAGAAGCTTACCGTAGAAAGCTCTTTCACGGAAACGATAACCTATCACGATCCATGTTACTTGGGCCGGTATAATGAAATCTTTGATGTGCCCCGGGAAGTGCTGCAAAATATTAGCGGCGTAAAACCGGTCGAAATGCAGAGAACCAGGGGAAGGAGTTTTTGCTGCGGTGGCGGAGGTGGCGGCGCCTGGACTGAGGAAGAAGGTGTCCGGGTGAACCATATGAGAGCTGAGCAGGTTTTCGAAAGCGGCGCGGATGTACTGTGCACAGCTTGTCCTTTCTGTATGACTATGATGAATGACGGTATTAAGGTGAAGCAGGCCGGTCAGGACAAGGTGGTTAAGGTTTATGATTTGGCGGAGATATTGGAAATTGCGACTCAAAAAACTGATATCTAGGAAATTCCAGAAAAAACTTTGATTATTATATAGGGAGGTTTGATGTTGATGAATGGTCATTAACTAAATTGGATTTGCGCTTAATTATTGACAATCCAGCTTAAAAGGATTAAGAGATGGAAAGTTATTAATGTTAGTTAGTGGTCGTTTTGTTTAAGAAGATAATAAATCTTGGAGGTTGTTCTTATGGAAATAATTAAAACCGACTGTGGCCTATGCGTTAACGATTGCGGCATAGATTGCTATGTGGAAGACGGCAAGCTGATTAAGATAGAGGGCACACCTGGTCACGTGATAAACAATGGTAAGTTATGCTCTAAAGGTAAATACCGGGTGGAAACGGTCTATTCCCCCAATCGCTTAAAACACCCGATAAAGAAAGTAGACGGTCGTTTTCAGAAAATATCCTGGGACCAGGCATATGAGGAAATAGCCTCCAAATTGCTCGCGCTAAAGGAACAGTATGGCGCGCACACCCTGTTCAGTTCCACTGGCTCTGTGGGTATCGAACACTTTGAATTTGCGGCTTTTAACCAGCGTCTAACCAAGGCTTATGGCACTCCTAACATGTTCAACCCGGAAGGTATTTGTTTCCGTACCCGGATTCTGGCCCGTCAAATAGCCTTCGGCAAATATACCATTGAAGAACCACGGAATGCTAAATTGATTATTCTCTGGGGGCATAATCCGGATGAAAGTTACTTCGTCATTGGTGACGATATCCGTAAGAGGATTAAAACCGGGGAGTTGAAGCTGATCGTTATTGACGTGCGCCGGATTCCGCTGGCGAAAGAGGAGAGCATCTACCTGCAGCCCCGTCCGGGTACCGATGCCGCCATCGCCCTGGCCATGATTAATGTAATTATCGAAGAAGGCATATATGATCATGAATTTGTTGAAAATTGGACCACAGGCTTTGAGAAGCTGGCAGAGCACGTCAAGCAATACACGCCGGAAAAAGCTGAGGAAATTAGCGGTGTGCCGGCCGCGTCAATAAGGATGATCGCGCGGATGTTTGCAAATACTAAAGGGGCCTGCATTTTGGAAGGCATAGGACACATGAACCAGTATGCCAACGGTCTCCAGACTGAAAGGTGCTTTGGCATCTTGATGGCCATCACCGGCAACATTGACCGCCCGGGCGGATGGGTCACCTGTCCCCAAATTCGCCTGTCCGACCTGCGCGTGCCGATAGAGGAAAAAGCTCTCGGGTACGATGAATACCCCTTATTTCACCAGTTTAACAAAACTCCTCCCCCATACGGGTCTGCGTCAATGATGACGGAGGCAATGATTACCGGAAAGCCTTACCCGGTCAAAGCTTTAATTACCTCGGGCGGTAATCAGGCGATAACCTTTCCCGATACCAAACGGTTTTTGGAGGGAATAAAAAACCTGGAGTTATTTGTAGCAATAGATCCGTGTATGACTGAAACAACGCGGTTGGCCGATTACGTTCTCCCGGCCTGCACCACCCTGGAAGAAACCGGCATCGGTGGCTTCACTTGGTGCGTATCGTATTGCGTTCCTTACATCATGCTGCGCAAAAAGGTCATCGAGCCGCTTTATGAGAGCAAGCCGATCTGGAAAATCTGGAGCGAGTTGGGACATAAGATGGGCTACGGAGAATTATTCCCATGGAAAACAGACGAAGAAGTGGCAAAACACTTTTTGTCCGCGTCCAGCGTCACATATGAGCAACTGTTAGAAAACCCCGAAGGAATGTTTTATGGCGAAATAGAATATGAAATCTATAAAGAAAAAGGTTTTAGAACTGAAAGTAAAAAAGTAGAACTCTATTCCGCACGAATGGAAGCGTTGGGCGCCGAAGGTCTTCCCAGTCACGTTGAGCCGCAACAGAGCGCGGTGGCGAACCCCGAATTAGCTAAAGAATATCCGGAAACTTTGCTCACCGGCGCCAGACATCAGGAATACATCAACGCGCAGGGGCATGACATACCCGGCTTGGAGGCTAAATTACCGGAAGCTGAAGCGTGGATTAGTCCTGTAACAGCCAAGAAATATGATATCATAAATGGTGAAATGGTTGGTGTTGAAACCACGCAGGCCATGATCAAGATCAAAGCAAAAGTCACCGATGATATCAGACCGGGTGCGGTATCTGTTCCGCATGGCTGGGCGGAGGCTAACTGCAATCTATTGCTGGATTCTACAGTGAGAGACAATGTGTCAAGCTACATTACGCTGAATGGCAATGCTTGCCGCCTGGTCAAACTAGCTTAGAGTAGGGGTATAAAATAGTATATAAGAAGTCCCCTGCAGAACCAAAAGTTTTGTAGGGGACAAATTTTATAGGTTGACTAACTGTTCGAGGTTTTAATA
>JAQVOX010000103.1 GCA_028702435.1 Desulfotomaculaceae bacterium
ATAAGGCTAGATGGGGATACCGGATGTTTGATAGCACTCTTGTTGATGAGATGGTAAAGGACGGCCTGTGGTGTGCTTTTGGCGATGTCCATATGGGGTATACTGCAGAGAATCTTGCGGAAAAGTTTGGTGTCACCAGGGAAGACCAGGATAAGATATCAGTTGACAGTCATAATAAAGCTATTGCGGCGATTGACGCCGGGAAGTTTAAGGATGAAATAATACCAGTGCCCATTCCACAGAAAAAAGGCGACCCGGTGTATTTTGATACAGATGAATTACCCCGCCGTGGTGCTTCAATAGAGGCGCTGGCCAAGTTGGCGCCTGTATTTAAAAAAGGTGGTACAGTTACTGCCGGTAACGCTTCCGGTATTAACGATGCTGCAGCCGCAACCGTGATTATGTCTGCGGATAAAGCGAAAGAATTAGGATTAAAACCCATGGCTGTAATCAAGTCCTTTGCTACTGCAGGTGTTGACCCTTCAATTATGGGCACAGGACCAATTCCTGCCAGTAAAAAAGCTATGGCCAAGGCTGGTCTGACAGTTGCTGATTTTGACGTAATCGAAGCCAATGAGGCTTTTGCTTCACAAGCCCTGACTTGCATCCGCGGTCTGGAATTACCTATGGACAAAGTAAACCTCAACGGCGGGGCTATTGCCATTGGCCACCCGATTGGCGCCAGTGGAACCAGGATTTTGAATACCCTGCTTTATGAACTGAAGCGCCAGGAAGGTCGTTATGGTCTAGCCACAATGTGTATCGGTGGCGGGCAGGGCGTAGCCATGATAGTTGAGAACATAAAATAACATAGGATAATTTCCTAAAGATAGATTTTGAACATAAAAATGACCCGCCTTTTAACTGGAACTATTAAGAACGGGAAATTGGGAGGAATTTAAATGGGAATCAAGAAGATAATGGTAATCGGCGCCGGCCAGATGGGTTCAGGTATTGCCCAGGTTTCTATAATAGCCGGTTATGATGTAGTCCTTAATGATATTAATGATACTTTTGTTAATAGAGGACTTGGAATTATTGACAAGAACCTTTCTAAAGATGTCAGCAAAGGTCGTCTTGATCAAGCAGCCAAAGATGCTCTAATGAAGAAGATAACCCCTTCAACTAGCCTGCAGGATGCCAAGGACGTGGACTTGGTAATTGAAGCCGCTATTGAAAAAATGGAAATTAAGGGTAATATTTTCCGCGAGCTAGATGCCGTATGTAAGCCGGAAGCCATTCTTGCGACAAATACATCATCTCTGCCGATCACTGAAGTAGCGGCTGTTACGAAACGGCCGGATAAAGTAATCGGAATGCACTTCATGAATCCGGTGCCGGTAATGAAGTTAGTAGAAGTTATCCGGGGCCTGGCTACTTCCGATGAAACTTTTGAAATCGTAAAGACCGCCAGCGAAAAAATGGGCAAAACCCCTGCAGAGGTTAACGACGCGCCGGGGTTTGCTGTTAACCGCATTTTGATCCCGATGATTAACGAAGCAATATATTGCCTGCATGAAGGTGTCGGTTCAGCGGAAGCAATTGATCAGGTAATGAAACTTGGCGCCAACCATCCGATGGGTCCACTTGCTTTGGGTGACCTGATTGGTTTGGACACCTGCCTTTCAATCATGGAAGTATTGTACAGCGGCCTCGGTGATCCTAAGTACCGTCCGTGCCCGCTTCTACGTAAGTATGTGGCTGCCGGTTGGCTTGGCCGTAAAACCGGCAGAGGATTTTACCAATACTAAACAACGGGGGTGATAATATGGCATGGAGTAATATATTAGTCGAATTTGATGAGGAGATCGCGGTGGTTAGCATCAATCGCCCCGCGGCTTTAAACGCGCTTGATAAGGAGACCCTCTCGGAGTTAGGCGCGGCAATGGGTGAGTTGGGTGACAATCAGGCTGTGAAAGCAATTATTTTGACCGGAGCTGGTGATAAGGCATTTGTGGCTGGTGCGGATATTGCCTACATGTTGCCGCTTACTGCTTTACAGGCCAAGGAATTCAGCCGCCTGGGGCAGACCGTATTTAGCCAAATTGAGAACTTATCCAAACCGGTAATTGCCGCGGTAAACGGTTTTGCCCTTGGTGGCGGCTGCGAGTTGGCTATGGCTTGCGACATCAGGATAGCCTCCGAAAAGGCCAAATTTGGACAGCCGGAAGTAAGCCTGGGAGTCACCGCCGGCTTTGGTGGTACGCAGCGGTTGGCTCGCTTAGTAAGCCCTGGTATGGCCAAAGAAATACTTTATACCGGTGATGTTTACAACGCCCAGGATGCCTTGAGAATAGGACTGGTCAATAAAGTAGTGCCACCTGGTGAGCTTATAGACGTCTGCAAGAAGATGGCGAAGCGGATTGCTTCAATGGGCCCGGTGGCGATCAGATTTACTAAAGAAGCAATTAACCAGGGTCAAAATATGGATTTGGAAAAAGCCTTTAATTTAGAAGCCGACCTTTTCGGTATGATTTTTTCAACCGCCGACCAGAAAGAAGGCATGGGCGCTTTTCTGGCTAAGCCAAAACGTAAAGCTGAGTTTAAAGGAGAATAGATAGTCAATTTAGATGTTTCTGGTGGTTTTTTGCCGGTAAATAGCTAATGGGTTAAAAGAATCACCATTACATTAATATTATTTAAATTAGGAGGGAATAGAATGGATTTTGGGTTAACAGAAGAACAACAAATGGTACAGGATATGGCTCGTAATTTTGCAGAAAAGGAAATTGCTCCGTATGTTGAAGAGGATGAAAAAAATCATTACTATCGCAGAGAGATATTAACTAAAATGGGTGATTTGGGCCTGTTGGGTTGGAGTCTTCCAGAGGAATACGGCGGAAATGGCATGGGGTGGATGGAAGGTGTTCTAGCACTGTATGAAATAGCCAAGGTTCATACTTCCTGGAGACTTTCTGTCAGCGGAAACTGCTGGGGTCCGGCAATGACCATTAATGAATATGGTACCGAAGAACAAAAACAGAAATGGATCCCTGGACTGTTAGATGGGACATCGGTGGGAAGCTTTTCTATTACGGAACCTAATACCGGTTCCGATGTAGCTAGCATGAAGACGTTTGCAGAAGATAAGGGTGACCACTGGTTAATTAATGGTACCAAGACGTGGATATCTGGCGGACACACTTCGGATATTGGGCTACTCTATGCTGTCACTGAAAAAGGCAAAGGTGTTAGAGGGATATCTTGTTTTGTAATTGACTATAACAATACCCCTGGCGTTACCAGAATTCCAATGGAAGAAAAAGTCGGCATGTTTGCTGCTCCGACTTCGGAACTGATTTTCGAGAATGCAGTGGTTCCTAAAGAAAATCTTTTAGGCGGATTAAACAAAGGTTTCTTTATTTGTATGTGGCAGTTAAACAATACCCGCATGGGTTGTGCTGTTGGCGGTGCTGCTCTTTCTAAGGCCTGCCTGGATGGATCTGTGCAATATGCTAATGAACGTTTCCAGTTTGGCGTACCAATCGGAAAACACCAAATGATTCAACAGCAAATTGCTGAAATGATCTTAGAAGATGAGGCAGCCAAGCACTTGCTTTATCGCGCTGCATGGTTAAAAGATAATAAATTACCCAGTCAGAAGGCAACTTCTACTGCTAAACTAGCCGGTTGTATGGCATCTGTTCATGCTGCCAACTTAGCCATGAAAATCTACGGTTCATATGGATATTCATTGGAATATCCATGCGGTAGATGGCTTCGCGACTCTAAACAGTTTGAAACTCTAGAAGGAACCTCCAACATGCATATGCAGATCATCGCCAATATTGAACTTGGTTTCTCACCCGACCGCTAGGTTCAAAGTAAATTAATAGTTAACTAATAGACCTTAAATTATAAGCATTACCATCTTGTCATTAATTAAGTGGCCACTTTTTTCTGGTCGTCGTTTTAGTATTCATGATTAGCGACGGGCATAAGGAGGTGGTCCTTTTTTATGAAAACTGGTTTGAAGTAGAAAAGACACAAAAAAAACCACCTGGTGAGATAGCGGACTAACTGAGTATGGTTCTTTAAACGGTAGCTGTATCCAGGGTGCCTATTCAAGAGCAACTTTTTGAGATAGGAACTGATTTTCTTTGCTCTGCTAAATTGAAAATAACTTAGTTGAATTGATTTTTTAAAAAAGTTCTGTTTGGGCACGGCTATATTTTTACACATTGTATTAATTATGAACTAGATACATTTACAACTATATATAAAGATTATATAATTACATGAAGTGAATGTGCTTTCATTAAAATATTAAGATAATTTTTATTAATCTGAGGGGAATGAATGCAAGTGGAAGTGCGGGAATTCAAAGGCACAGCGAATTATATTGTTTCGGAAGACCTGCGAAACAGTGTAAATGTGTCCACAGCTTTGGGCCGGCCTTTATTGATTAAAGGTGAGCCGGGCACGGGGAAGACAATGTTGGCCCGGAGTATTGCCGAGGGACTGGGCCTTGACTTGATCATCTGGAACATTAAGTCGACAACTAAGGCACAGGACGGGCTGTATGTATATGACACCGTTCAAAGGCTATATGACAGCCAGTTTGGAGATCATAACGTTTCAGATATCAGCCAGTATATCAAAATGGGAAAATTGGGTGAGGCCTTTCTCTCCGATAAACATATTGTATTGCTGATCGATGAGATAGACAAAGCAGACCTGGAATTTCCTAACGATCTGCTCTGGGAATTGGATATGATGAGTTTCTACATTCCAGAAACCGGAGTTACGGTTACAGCCAAGCATCGTCCGATAGTGATTATTACCAGTAATGCTGAAAAAGAGCTGCCTGATGCTTTTTTGAGAAGGTGTATTTTCCATTATATTAATTTTCCAGAACCAGAAATGATGGCAAGAATAATCAATGTCCATCACCCGAAGCTTGAGGACAAATTAATTCGTGAGGCGATGGAGGCGTTTTACTGGATTAGAAGCCTGAGCGGATTGCAGAAGAGGCCAAGCACCAGTGAACTGCTTGACTGGGTGCAGGCGCTGACTGTAGGTGGAGTTAGTTTAGAAAAGATCCGCAAGGAAGTACCACTGCTGGGGGTCTTGATCAAGAAGAATCAGGACTTTGATGTAATATTAAGCAGACTGAACACGCAGAACGCAAATAAAACCAAGACTAGAAGTCATATCTTATGGGGGTGATGCCCCGTGTTTGTTAATTTCTTTTATGAGTTAAAGAGGACAGGCGTACCGGTTTCCCTGACCGAGTGGATGACACTGATGGAAGCCCTGAGCAAAGGACTGGCATTTTCCAGCCTGAGCGGGTTTTATCATGTTGCCCGTGCGGTCCTGGTTAAGAGTGAAACACACTTTGATAGTTATGATCTGGCCTTCCAAAATTACTTTAAAGGCATTGAGACACCAGTTGATGTAGTTGAGCAAGCCTTGGAGTGGCTGAAAAAAGCAATACCGCCCCTGACGATTTCCCCGGAAGAACGGAAGATGTTTCAAGATTGGGATTTGGATAAGTTGCGCCGTGAACTGGAAGAAAGGCTAAAAACCCAGGACGGGGAACATCATGGTGGTTCTAATTGGATTGGCACCGGAGGCAGATCACGATTTGGACATGGTGGCTATAACCCGGCTGGAGTGCGCCTCGGCGGGCAGTCTCTTAACCGATCGGCCGTGAAAGTAGCTGCGGAGCGGCGTTACCGGGGGTATCGCAGTGACGAGACTCTTGGTGTGAGGCAGTTTGAGGTAGCATTGCGTAAACTCCGCCAGCTGACTAGCCGTAATGAAGGCTTGAAGGATGAGCTGGATTTAGACGGTACTATCGACGCTACTTGTAAGAATGCCGGGAGGCTGGAACTGGTTTGGGAGCGATCGCGCAAAAATAATATGAAAGTAGTGCTAATGATGGACTCCGGCGGTTCGATGGATCCTTACATCAATCTTTGCAGCCAGTTATTCACAGCCGTAAATCGTGCCAGTCACTTTAAAGATTTAAAATTTTATTTTTTCCATAATTGTTTTTATGACGACTTATACTTGCATCCTTCCTGTAGAGCTCGAAGTGCAGTAAAAATATACGATGTTTTACACAATTTGAACCCGGAATACCGATTGATTGTTGTTGGTGACGCCAGCATGGCTCCCAGTGAACTGACCATGATTGGTGGAGCTATCGATTGGGGGATCATGAATAACGAGCCCGGACTGGTGTGGATGGAACGGGTAGTTAGACATTTCAAGCACGCTGTATGGTTAAACCCAATCCCGTCACAATGGTGGGATCATAAATATTATGGGGCAGATACGATTGCTTTAGTTCGTAAGTTGTTTCCTATGTTTGAGCTGACCTTGGACGGGTTGGAATTGGCGATAAAAAGGCTCAAAGTCAAGTTCTAGATCACATCTAATTTGTTTTATATAAGCAAGTTTACATTTCGAAATCAAAGAAGGTGGTTTCCAGTGTTCTGGTACCACTTTTTATTTTAAAAGCAGTTATGTAAGCTTTATGTTACGGTGCCTTTCTATTAAATTATTAGCCTGTGCAATTAATTAACTAATAGATTATTAAAACCCTTCATAGAAAGTTTATCACAATAAGTAAGTGCCTACTTTTTTCACCCGAATTCTCTTGCCTTGTTGCTATAGCTTATTTTTCAAGCTTGTCCCAGCCTTCATCACCGATTAGCGGGACGAAGCGAACTGCCCCTACGTTTTCCATAGCAGTGCCACCATCAACCTTTTTATGTAGTATAAGCAGCTCTTGAGTAACTTTATCACCGACCGGAACCACAATACGTCCGCTAGGCTTTAGTTGGTCGACCAAAGATTGCGGTATAGCGGGGGCTCCGGCAGATACG
>JAQVOX010000104.1 GCA_028702435.1 Desulfotomaculaceae bacterium
CAGCCCTTCTTAATAGTATTCGCCGTCATTTCCGGGTTCGAAAAATATTCCTTCATGATCCTAGAACCCTTTAGAATTAACTCCCCGACTTGCCCGCAGGGAACATCATTTCCATTTTCATCAACTACCCGGGCTTCCATATTAAAGGTCGGCTTGCCAATCGAACCGTACTTAATCAAAACATCCTCATCGAAAAGGTTGAGGCTCCCCCCGCCGCCACCTTCGGTAATACCATAGATATTTCCCGTCTTAAACGGAAATATCCTTTTCATATCCTGCAGCAAAGAGGGGGGTACAGGCTGTGCGCCAATGACCAGCGAGCCGCTAAAGTGGGAAAAATCGTATTCATTAATGTTGATTTCACCCTTTTTAATGGCGTTTACCGCATCAGACATCGTCGGCACCGTAATCCAGCCGTTATTTACCTTTTCTTCAACTATGCAATCCAACAACCATTTGGGCTTGAGCCCGTTTAGAATTACTATCTTCCCGCCGGCTAGATAGCAAGGAAAGGAAAGAAAGAAACTACCGCTATGATAAAAAGGTTGTGGCGCAATATAAACAGTTTCTTTACCCTCATCATAGGTTAAAGCATTAGCAATGCCAACCTCATAAAGAGATTTATGTGAATGGCACACCGGTTTGGGCGGCCCGGTTGTTCCGGAAGTAAACATAAGCTCCGCCGGATCATCGTCATTCGCGTCCACAAGAATATCTTCAGCGCTTGAGTTATTAATAATATGCTCATATGGCAGCATATCGCCTGGAACGTTCCGACCAATACAAATATAATGCCTCACGGTTTCCAGCCGGTCTTGAATCGGTTGGATTTTGGGCAAAAAGCCTTCACTAAAAATGAAAGTCACCGGTTTGCAAGCCTTTGCCGTATGCCAGATGTCCTGGCCGGCAAAACGGAAATTAAGGGGAACAGCCGTCGCACCCACTCTCAGAATGGCGTGAAAAGTAGTATACCATTCCAAGCTATTCATTTGCAGGTGCAGGATAAAGTCTCCTTTTTGAACGCCCAGATCATTTTTCAGGTAGTTGGCTACCTTATTAACTTCTTCATTAAATTCCTTCCAGGTCAGCAACCGTCTGAGTCCCTGCTCTGGGTTGCGCTCAATTAAAAATTCTTGATTAGGATATTTTTTAGCATTAATCAACCCGTAATATGAAAAATTCATAATCATCACCCCGGTTATATTATTGTTAGCAGCATCCGTTTACACAGCCGTTAAAGTAACGGTAATTCACCTTATTAAAATAAATGTTCAATCTCTCCCGCGCTGCATCATTAGCATAGATGCCTTACAAAAAAACAAAGCTTCTCGCCCTATAGGGACGAGAAGCTTTAAACTTTCCGTATACCACCCTGGTTGGCCATTAGACCAGTACCGTTTTCAAGAGTACGGGAACAAATCCGATACCCCTCCCTGATAACGTAGGGATTACGTTCAAACCTACTTACCGCACAAACGGTTTCAGCCGACGCCTCCGGAGCGAACTTCAGCGGGCATTATCCAGAAAGTGCTTTCAGTCGATGACACTCTCTCCCTGATGGATTATAACCAGCTTACTTTTCTCCTTCATAGATTTAACAATCTCATAATTAATGCGTAGTATAGCAAATATCCAGGTTAATTGCAATGTAAATAATTGGGTACGTCTGTTGCCAAGTTTATGACTAATCGCTTCTGTAAACCTTAAAACATGCAATATTCCACACGCCTTTTTGCTTGGCCAATTTTTACGCACGCGCAGCCTTAGGCTTTTGGCGAAATTCGCTCTTTTTCATGTCATACCAGAGCGGACTGGCATTAAAGATAGACGAATAGGCGCCGACAATTACACCGATTAACAAGGCCAGCATCATGTTATGAATAGTTGCTCCGCCATACAGCAGCAAGGCCACCAGAACAAATATTACCGAAATTCCGGTATTGATGGAGCGGGCAATAGTCTGCCACAGGCTGGTGTTTACAATGTCTTCCAACAAATCATCTTTTTTCTTGTTTAGCATATTTTCGCGTATACGGTCAAAAATCACAATGGTGTCATTTATAGAATAACCGATAATCGTCAGAATCGCTGCCACAAAAGTGCTGTCCACTTCAAGCTGAAAGATTGAAAAAACTGCGGTAACGATCAAAACATTATGCAAAATAGCAATTACGGCGGCAATACCCTGTTTTAACTCAAACCGCCATGCAACATAAACCAACATCAAGATCGCGGCCACTCCCAAAGCCATTAAGGAGTTTCTAATCAACTCCGAGCTAATTACCGGACCGACCCGCACGCTTCGCTGCACCGTAACACCACCCAAATTTTGGTCCAGCGACTGTATTATGCTAGCATTCTCCTCCTCGGACAATTCCCTGGTCCTCACCAGAAAATCAGTGTCACCACTGCGCTGAATGGAGGCTCCGGCCAGATCAAATTCCTCTAGCACTGCCCTGACCTGAACAACCTCAGTAGCCTGATTGAATCTCAAATCTAATAAACCGCCGCCTTTGAAATCAATGCCCAGGTTAAGTCCCTGACTAAAAATCGATATGATCCCGGGGATAATTATTAGAAGGGAGATTGCGTACCAGTACTTCCTTAATTTAATAAAGTGAAAAGGCTTTCTGTCTCGTAACATCATTTTAAATCCCCCCCTATGCCCCGTATATTCTTAAATTACGCACCAGGTTGCTGCCTGCAAGCAGACGCAGCATATATCTGGTCACGGTGATGGCGGTAAACATGCTGACCACGATGCCGATACCCAGCGTGACGGCAAAGCCTTTGATGGGTCCCGTGCCAAAATAAAACAGCACGATGGCAGCAACCAGTGTGGTCATATTAGCGTCAAAAATGGCTACAAACGCCCGCTTGAAGCCGGAATCTATGGACGATTGCAGCGATTTGCCGGACCACGCCTCTTCCCTGAAACGCTCAAAGATAATCACGTTAGCATCCACCGCCATACCTAGGGACAATAGGAAGCCGGCCACTCCGGGCAGGGTCATGGTGATATTTAGTGCCGCAAAGATGATCAGCATGAGCAAAGCATAAACAACCAGGGCAAAGTCAGCCACCAATCCGGGTAGCCGGTAATAAAGCACCATAAAGATCAGGATTGCGATTAACCCAATGCTTCCGGCATTGATCGACTTTGCCAGGGAGTCCGCGCCCAGGGTGGGGCCGACCGTCCGCTTTTCCATCACTTCCACTTTAACCGGCAAGGCGCCGGATTTGAGCAAGATAGCGATGTTATGCGCTTCCGGAAGCGATTCATAGCCGGTAATTTGAGCCCGCCCGTTTGGGATTGGCTCGTTCACCGTAGGGGTCTGCAGCACTTTGCCGTCCAACAGGATGGCGAGTTGCTTGCCCACATTGGCGGCAGTCACTTCGGCAAATATTTTCGCCCCATCCGGCTCAAACTCCAGGTCTACATGCACCTTTCCGCTCTGCGGATCTTTGACCTCGGTAGCGTTTTTTAACTGGCTACCGGTGAGCACGGTAGTTCCGTCCTCGGTTTTAAACTCCAGGTAAGCGGTCTTAAGCATATCGCGCACCGCTTTATCCGGGTCATGGACGCCGGCCAGCTCGACGATAATTCTATTTTGCCCCTGTTGTTGCACCAGCGGTTCCGCCACTCCATAGGCATCGATACGGGTTTTAATAATTGCCATAGCCTGTTTGACCCGCTCATCCGTCACCTGCGCCTCGGGGGTATCTTGGGCCTCGAGGGCCACGTGCACACCACCCTGCAGGTCAAGGCCCTGCTTAATTAATTTGGTAACCGGGAGCCACTCCACCTCCGGAAAAACCGGCGTTACCGCTAATACGGCCATAGTAGCCACAACAAGAACAATAACTACCAATCTCACCAACTTACTCCATACCATTAGTTTTACTTCCTCCCCTAATATTAAATACGCAGGAAACTATTTACAGCAACTTGGCGCCGTTAATTACCAGTTCAAACTGGCAATTAAGAAATGTTGCCGCCCGGCGGCACATGATCATCCGGCTCAAGAAAATCTCAAAGTATTCCAACACCGGGCAAATATCAATATCAATGGTCAACTCCATGGTAACCGTTCGCTTATCATCAGTAACCCATAAAAAAGAATGTTCTGCTGCATAATTTACCCGGTCATGAATATCAAACGTAGCAAAGTCAGTGTTACGGACCCTAGTACGGTGTACATCCGACTTATCGGCCATGATCAAGGCTGCCGCAACACTGTTTACTGCGTGTCCGTATTGTTCTTCATGGTTAGCGATAGCGGAAATAACAGTCGCGATTTCATCCGGATGCATCCCCATTTGCAGCAAAATCGGAAAGGCTAAGGTCCCGCCCGAAATACCGTGATCATTGCGGCTGACCACATTGCCAATGTCGTGCATATAACCGGCGATAGCTGCCAGTTCAGCTTGTCTCTGAGGAAAATCAAGGCGCTCCAGGATATTTCTAGCAATATTGGATACCAGGTTGACATGCCTGTAACCGTGTTCGGTAAAGCCTATGACAGTCAAGTACTTATTGCCCTTACGAATAAAGGCGTCAACTATAGGGTCTTTCTTGATATCCTCCAGGGTGATCATTATCCAATAAACCCCCTTAATCAGGCAAGAGAAACACATCATCCCCCGGTTCTTAATCTAAAAGTCCTCTGCGCGGAGTTGTTATGTTCAATAGTCAGCCCACTCGAAGACATCTTATTGTTTCCGGTAAAAAGTTGATCAAACAGTCTAATCCGTTACCGGCTCTTCCTCCGTAAGCTGTGCCACGGCGTTTTTCTGATACTTTAGCCGGACATTGTCAGCAACCTTTAAAATAATATAGTCATCCTTAATTTTTATGATGGTGCCGTACAACCCACCTACTGTGACCACCCTGTCTTCCACTTTTAGATTGCTAATCATTTGCTCATGTTTTTGCTGACGCTGCCGCTGGGGCCGGATCATCATGAAGTATAGGATGGCAAATATTGCCACAATATACAAAAGCGAACCATATTGAGAGTTGAAACCCATTATCAGACCTCCTTTCACATTAATTTTTAGTGATTCGTCTAATACTGCCAAAATACCTTTTTTAAAGGGGGAATTTTTTTATAAAATTAGGCTCCCTGGTATCTCTTAAGAAAGCTGTCTCTGTATGCCAATATATTACCTTCACTAACCGCTTCTCTCAACTCTTTCATTAGCTCCAAAATAAAGTGCAAGTTATGAATAGTCGTAAGCCTGACACCTAGGATTTCATTGGTTTTTATTAAGTGACGCACATAAGCACGGCTGTAGTTTTGACAGGCATAGCAACTACAGTCCCGGTCAAAAGGGGCAAAGTCTCTTACGTATTCAGCATTTCGCACGACCAGCTTGCCATGGCGAGTGAGCACAGTGCCGTTGCGGGCAAGTCGAGTCGGCAGAACGCAGTCAAACATATCAATCCCGCGCGCTACCCCCTCCACCAGGCAATCGGGTGAGCCTACCCCCATCAAGTAGCGGGGCTTGTCTGCGGGCAGCAGGGGAACGGTATAGTCAAGCATTTCGTACATCAGCTCTTTTGGCTCACCAACGCTAAGACCGCCGATAGCGTAACCGGAAAAATCGAGCTCCACCAGCTCACCGGCACTTTTTTCCCTCAAGTCCGCAAATGTCCCGCCCTGGACGATACCAAATACCCCCTGGTCCTCCCGCCGGTGCACCGCCCGGCACCGCCGGGCCCAGCGACCGGTCCGCTCCAGCGCCTCCAGGACATATTCCCGGCTGCAAGGATATGGAGCACACTCATCAAAGACCATGGCAATATCCGAACCAAGCGCCATTTGCACTTCCATCGCCTTTTCCGGGCTAAAAAAATGTTCCGATCCATCAATATGCGAGCGAAAGGTTACACCTTCCTCGGTTACTTTGCACAGCGGGCCTAGACTAAATACCTGGAAGCCACCGCTATCGGTCAAAATCGGGCCACCCCAATTCATGAAGCGGTGCAAACCTCCCGCCTCCCGGATTAATTCCTGGCCTGGCCGCAGGTAAAGATGATAGGTGTTGCTTAAAATAATCCTGCCGCCTACCTGCCGGACTTCCTCCGGAGTCATGGTCTTCACCGTAGCCTGGGTACCGACGGGCATAAAAACCGGTGTTTCTACCGTCCCGTGCGGGGTATGCAGTAACCCCAGGCGGGCTTGTCCGGCGCTATCTTTTTTGGTTACCGTAAAACTTACCGCCATATATTCCTCCGGTCTAATCACAGCCGATTATAATACTACCTGTTCTTCACGCTGCCGAGGTTAAGGAAACTCTCAACGCTCTTTTCAGACAATAAGCATGGCGTCTCCAAAACTAAAAAAACGATACTTCAAATCTATAGCTTCCTGATAGGCCGCCATTATTTTGTCCCGGCCGGCCAGGGCAGATACCATCATCAGCAGAGTCGACCGGGGCAGGTGGAAATTAGTAATTAGACCTTCCACCACTTTAAAGCGGTAGCCCGGGTAAATAAAAATTTCCGTCCAGCCAGGTCCGGGCCGCACCAGTCCGTCTTCCCCGGCAGCACTTTCCAGACAGCGCGTGGTAGTAGTGCCCACTGCTATGAGCCGGCTATGCCGTTTTTTTGTTTCATTTATGGCAGCAGCGGCCTCCTCCGATATCTCGTAATACTCTGCATGCATATGGTGTTTGCAGATATCCTCAACCTGTACCGGGCGAAAGGTGCCCAATCCAACATGCAATAACACGGGGACCAAGGTGACCCCCATATTGACAATCTGCTCCAACAGTTCCTCCGAAAAATGCAGTCCCGCAGTTGGC
>JAQVOX010000014.1 GCA_028702435.1 Desulfotomaculaceae bacterium
GGTTTACTCTATAACGGTTAAAAAAGTCTGCCTCTTCCTGCTGAAACTGAGGTGGAACCGGCATTACCGGTGGGGGCTGATCCGTCCCCTGCCCCCTGTAAGCGTCACTATTTTTTGAAATATCTTGCAGACAGTCTTTTAAAAAGCTGACAATGGGAGGAAAACCCCTGTATTTTTCAACTAGCTTGTTAATTAGAGGGTCAGCTGCGGAAAGGGTAATCTGCTGCTCCAAATCTTTGATTTTTTCATTGGCCTGTTTTTCCAGCGCCTGCCCGGTGCGAATAGTTTCATCCAGCTTCTTCTTCAGGCCTAGACCCTTCTTCTCAATTTCCTGGCGCTCCTGATCGGGCAGCTCTCCAAATTCCTCACCGGAGAGCGGCTTGCCTTCCTTTAATGGAATGAAGCCAAGCCCTCTGGGCATCTGCTTCATATCAAAGCCTGCAACAGTAGCCTCCCGGCCCAGAGCACGAAAGCGCCCTTCCATTTCCTGTTGTACGGCTCGAACAATCGCGTTCTTCTGCTGTTCAAACTCGCCGCTTTCATAGGCCTTGGGAATCGCCAGGCGTAGGTCTTCCAGTAATTCTTCCATATCTCTTTGAAAGCCCCGTCCCTCCCCTGCCGGAAGGGATACTGCCACCGGTCGGTCCTGGTCGGTAAAATTGTTTATATAGCACCAATCCTTAGGCACGTTGCCCCCACGCGCGGTTTGCTCAACAATTGCCTGGGTGTAAGTGCTTTTTCCTGTGCCGGGAGGGCCCACAACAAATATGTTATAACCTGGAGCACTCATTGACAGGCCAAATTGGAGCGAACGGGCTGTGCGCTCCTGGACGATAAAGCCATCTAAAGGAGATACTTCTTGGGTAGATTTACAAAAATCCAGCTCCTCCTGACTGCAAACCCGGCGCAGCTTGCCCGCAGGAACCCTTAATCTATCGTAGATATTCATATACTGATCATCTCCTTTCCCCTTTTTCAACGACTTCAGCTCGGCACTTAGTTCAGCAATCCGTTGCTTCTTCTGAAGGAGTTTATCGCTTTCCGGGCCGGGTTTTCCTGCGCTTCATAGGTTGATTATACCATAAAGCAGTTGCTTTGGCTTAAGAGGACGAGATATGTCAATTGGTTAGCAAAAAGGATCCATTTTATTATTTTAGCCTTCTATAAAAAATAATAGCAAGGGACTCCGAGTCCGGAACCCTTGCCATTATTGTCTTTTATGGCCTCCCAGACAGGATTCGAACCTGTGACCTACGGATTAGAAGTCCGTTGCTCTATCCAGCTGAGCTACTGGGAGTAATCATGTAACATAATTAATAATAGCCATTTACGCCTACGGTGTCAAGTTTTTTAGGTCATGAAAAATTAATCGTTAAATCAAGAAAAGACGATTTTTATGCTATAATAAATAAATATAGATTTCTTGTGGCCGGTTCGCCGGCGGGGGGAGGGATATGCTGTGTGGCCGGAAAAGTTTGAAAGTCAGGGCCTTACTTTCGATGATGTTATGATTATCCCATCTGCTTCGGAAGTTTTGCCCAAAGATGTAGATACATGTACCAGCTTAACTAAATCTATCAAATTAAACATTCCGCTTATGAGTGCAGGGATGGATACCGTGACCGAGTCCCGGCTGGCTATTGCTATCGCCAGGGAGGGTGGAATTGGGGTCATGCATAAGAATATGTCTGTGGAGCGGCAGGCCATCGAAGTCGACCGGGTGAAACGATCAGAGCACGGGGTCATTACCGACCCGATCTACCTGGCGCCGGACAACCTGGTCAGCGAGGCGCTGGTATTAATGGAGAGGTACCGGATTTCCGGTATCCCCATTACTGTCCGGGGTAAATTGGTTGGTATTCTCACCAACCGGGATCTCCGCTTTGAGACGGACTTCTCCAAGCAGATCGGTGAGGTTATGACCAAGGAAGACCTGATTACCGCCCCGTTGGGTACAACAATGGAACAGGCCAAGAAAATTCTCCAGCGCTATAAGGTGGAGAAGTTGCCGATCGTTGACGGCGACTTTAATCTCAGTGGCCTGATCACCATTAAGGATATCGAAAAAGCACGCCAGTACCCTAGCTCAGCCAAGGATCAGGGGGGGAGGCTGGTGGTGGCGGCAGCGGTGGGTGTTGCTTATGATACGGAAGAGCGGATCGAAGCCCTAGTGCAATCCAGTGTGGACGCTATCGTAGTTGATACTGCCCACGGTCACTCCAGAGGTGTATTGAATACGGTGGCCCGGATCAAAGAAAAATACCCTGAGTTGGATGTAATTGCCGGGAATATTGCCACCGCAGCCGGGGCCAGGGACCTGATTGAAGCCGGGGCGGATGCGGTTAAAGTGGGGATAGGCCCCGGCTCGATCTGTACCACGCGGGTTGTGGCAGGGATCGGGGTGCCCCAGATTACTGCCATTTATGATTGTGCGCAAGTGGCGGCAAGATACGGGGTTCCGGTGATTGCCGACGGCGGGATCAAGTATTCGGGAGATATTGTGAAGGCGATCGCTGCCGGGGCGGATGTAGTGATGCTCGGCAGCCTGCTGGCCGGTACGGAAGAAAGCCCCGGAGATATTGAGATTTATCAGGGGCGCAGCTTTAAGGTTTATCGAGGTATGGGATCGCTTGCTGCCATGAAAGGCGGCGGCAAGGACCGCTACTTCCAGGAGTTTCAAAAGGATGAGAAGAAGCTGGTGCCGGAGGGTGTGGAAGGGCGCGTGCCCTTTAAGGGCTCCCTCGCTGAGACGGTCTACCAGTTGATTGGTGGTTTGCGCGCCGGCATGGGCTATAGTGGCAGCCGTGATATTATAGAGTTGAAGACCAAAACAAGGTTCATGCGTTGTACGGCGGCCGGCTTGAGAGAAAGTCACCCCCATGACGTGATGATCACCAAAGAAGCTCCTAATTACAGCGTTTAAATAATAATATAAGGCCTGCAGCAGACCGGGATTACCGGGAGGCTACAGGCTTTTTTGCGTTTACCGGGTTTTAATGTCATTAAACTCATGGGTGCAAGCTTTTAGTTTTCTAATGCATAAATAGCATGCTTTCAAAAAGCGAAATATCCTTCTGGCCGACATTTTTACCGATCCGTACTGCAAATACGTTAGCCGGCTCCTCAGTAATATCCGGGTCATCGGTAGCACGTTTTTTCAAGCCGACTTTATTAAAAATATTGATCATCATGCTCCGGTAGCCGAGTAGCCCCAGTTTAGTTCTTTTTAAATCCCAGTGCCAGCAGAATTCGATAGCAACAACGATATAATTTTCAACAACAGGGTTGGCAAATGCTTCCTTAAGCAACGTTGTGCCGACTCCCTTTCGGCGCCATTCGGGGCTGACTTCAATGCCTCCCAGTTCTAAAACCCGTGGGTGATTGCTCCACCTACTATACTTGCTCGGGTAATGAAAGGTCAGGTAACCAATGATTTCCTGACCGTTTCTGGCTGCATAAATCATTCCTTCCGGCAAATTCGATATTTTTATTAAAGCTTCCAATTGTCTGTCCGGGGGACGAAAGCTGGTTAGTCCCTGATTTAGATGCATTTTCTCCAATTCGACTGCCTGTACGGGTCCTTCCACGCTTACCTCACTGCTGTTAATACCTTGGAGACTATGAATTAATTCCGGCTCTCTCATCAAACCATCTCCTAAACAGGATCTTTGCCTTTTATTATGTCCGCTGGATGTTTATATATTGTGTAAGTAATTGCCAAATATTGATGGAATATTTTGTATAAAAGTCTTTGGAAAATAAAGGTATTATTAAAATCCGGCTGAATTTATTAATTAAGAAAGGTTTTTAATAATTGCAAGGACGGTGAACAGATTCAAATGGGTGGGAGACTAAATTCCTTGACTGATGTCTTAAAGAAAACGCTTTTCTTTTTTGAATCACTTACAGTACCTGAACTAACTCCTTATGTCCATCGAAAAATGCTTAAAGATTACTCCCTGCCTCAGGTAGAAGAAAAGGTAAACCTATGCCTTAGCCAGCATCCGTGCTTTTCTCAGGATAAGGATAACTGGCATTTAAATCTAGAAGGATTAAGGGAAAACGATCAATTTTATTCATTGCTTTTGAAGAAGGGACAACCACAGAACCTGCGCGAGCTAACGAAAAGAGCAAATAATAGAAAAAGAAAAACCAAAAGTCTACTGGCGGAAGAGGTATTATTGATCTCGGACGGGAGGCTTGTTCAGCTTGATAACGGATACTGGGGGCTCACTGAATGGGCAGTTGAGGCCAATCATTATTCTTTGAAGCACCTGCTCGTTAAGGCAATGAAAATGCACCCGGGCGGTCTTTCCATTCAACAAATCCAGGATGTCATAAACTCCTGGCGATCTACAGAAACAAAGACCATTGAGGGAGTGTTGCGTAAGTTTCCTTACTTCGAACTTGTAGGTGAGGAAGTCTGGAGCTATAACCCAACTGCCCATCTGCTTTATGAGCATATATTGCGGAGATTCCTCAATTTGATTGGTAAACAAAAGTTGAGATGGCGACAGGATCGCTCGCGTTGGAAAGATAAAATTGAGTCTATGCAAAGCAGCCTGCGTGAGGCTGTGTCTGGTCAGAGAGAGGTAGCAGCTGCTCTTGCTGAGAAGATGGAATTAGCCGGGCAACATGATTATTTGCTCACTCAGATGGCTGAGAAAGACCTGTTGCTCTCATTACGCAAGCGGGAGATACTTCGTTACCGGGAACATATTAAGAAGCTGGAGTCAAAATCAAATTGCATTCTGTATCAATGCCGCTTGTGGGTCAAAAAAGCCAGGGATACACAGGAAGATTTAGTAAAAATGAAAGTATTACTTTTAAAAAATCAAAACAGCCAAGAGGCGCTTTTTATCAAACTGCAGCAATATAAGGGAAAAGACAGGGAAAATAAGTCTAATTTGAGGGAATTAAAGGAAAACCATGCGACCAAAGTAGCTGAACTGCAAACCGAAATTGTTGAATTAAAACAAAAGCTTGAGCGGGAAAGAGCTGCGGCATTGCTAGAGGAGCGCAGAATGATGGAAGAAATAAGCAAACTTAGTAGTGATCTGAAAAAAGTGCTTAGAGCGGAAGAAGAGCACCAACGGGCTCAATTTATGGCCAAGCAGGAATTGGCCGCAACTAAAGATGGTTTCAAAGTACTTGAAGAAAAGTTGAAAAACCCGTTGGTCAAGTTAATTATCAGTATTTCTTCTTTGTTTAAACGGCGTTACCCACGTAAGCCGGTTTAAGCCACGTTTCATCTAGCCATAGTCGATAGTTTTTCATACACACCAGATAAATAACAGTGTATTTTGGTTTTTTTAAAGCATACTAAGGAATAGTCGGCTGCTTTTCCCAACGTATAATAAGGAGTGTATGATATGAATAATCGATATGGTTTTACTTTTGGAACTATTCGCAAGGATTCTGATCCAGTTCCCGAGCCTGAAGTATTGCCTGAACCCAAGCGGGGGGAAGAGCCGGATGGACAGAATGAGCGGGAACGTGAACAAAATCCTGGTAAAAAGGTAGTCGGTCGTACCAAAGAAATCCTTGAATCCGTAAAGGAAATGGGATCGACCCCACTACCTGAGGTAAAAAGCAATATCCATTGTATGACTATTGTTGGCCAAATTGAAGGACACTTGGTGCTCCCGCCTCAGAATAAAACCACCAAATATGAACATATGATTCCGCAGTTGGTGGCACTGGAACAGAGCCAAGAAGTGAAGGGTATATTAATTCTGCTTAATACGGTGGGTGGGGATGTAGAGGCTGGATTGGCTATAGCAGAGATTATAGCTAGTATGTCCAAGCCCGCCGTGTCTGTTGTCCTGGGAGGGGGACACTCTATCGGTGTGCCGGTGGCGGTTTCCTGCACTTACAGCTTTATTGTCCCCACCGCCAGCATGACTATTCATCCCATCCGCTTAGCCGGCCTGGTTATCGGTGTCCCCCAGACTTATGAATATTTGGACAAGATGCAGGACCGGGTAGTGCGGTTTGTCGTGGGTCACTCGGATATAACAGAAAAGAAGTTTCGTGAGCTAATGTTTCGCACCGGGGAATTGGCCAGGGATATTGGAACGGTGCTGATTGGTAAGGAAGCGGTGGAACTAGGGCTAATTAATGCGGTAGGTGGCTTAGGAGAAGCGATGAAAAAACTTAACGATTTGATTAAAGAACAATAGAATATTAAAAGAGAGGCGCCTTAAAGATGATTTTATATACACCCATGCAACTTGAGTTAGTACTGGAAGGATTTGATCAGAGCACATACCCGGCTTATCAGGAAGTAAATTATGATGGTGTTTCCATTCTAGTTGAAGAAACTGAGCACGGCAGAAAAAAAATAGTGAAGTTATTAAGCACAAAGCCATCCGACTATTTAAAATCTGAATTAGTTCCCGGTAACTTTATCGAAGGATAAAATAAGACCTGTGAAAAATAGTCCTTGCTGACCAAACTGAGGACTATTTTTTATGTAGATATACAAGGATTTTTAGCGGTGCCTATAGTATATTATCTTAGGGTGAATAATTAATGGGAAAACATGGCCAACTTGAAGAAAAGCTTAAATATGAGATATTGGGGGTTATCCTGATTGCGCTTGGTGTGCTTGGCACAGTCAGCCTTTTTTCCCAACCCTCCGGCTTGGTTAGCGATTTTGCCGTCAGGCTCATGAAAAGTATTGCCGGTGAAGGGTGTTTATTCTTTCCCATCATGGTGTTCCTGGTGGGAGTTAGTTTGGTGCGCCGGAGAAGCCGGGCAACTATGTCTCAGAGGATGTACGGGGCGTTGCTGGTATTTATTACCGCTTTATCTTCCCTACACCTGATTATCCCGCTGGAGGATTCTTTTAATGCCGGAATAGCCGGTGATGGGGGCGGTATCCTTGGTGCGCTGATAAGCTATTTTTTAAGACAATCTTTTGGTATAACCGGTACTTATATTATACTTGCTACGATAGGAATTATTGCGTTACTGTTATTAACAAACATTTCTCTGGTTGCAATAGTCCGGGTTATTGCAGTTAAAGTCCGGGAGGGAGCAAAAAAATGTTGGCGCAGGCTCTCTGACTACCTTTTTACGGAAGAGGCAAAGGAACCGGGAAAAAAACATCCCGCGCCCGTTATTATTGATCACGGGGAACAGCTTACCACACTAGAAACTTCCCCGGCGCTGTTCGGACAGCATGTAAACGGACAAGGGCCGGAGGAGCAGCCTGCCAAAGAGAAAAGGGAGTCGGTCTCTGTAAAAAACACGGCGGAGGCGGCCGGGTACCAAAAAGACACAAGCCCAGGGGTAGCGCCGGGCTTTATCCCGGAAAATCAACATTACCAGTTGCCTCCACTTTCTATTTTGCACCACCCGTACAGAATTAAAAATACACGGCTTAATAAAGATATTAATGATAATATTCGCATTTTAGAAGATACCCTGGAAAGTTTCGGGATTAAGGGCAAGGTGCTTCAAGTTTCCCGGGGTCCGGCCATTACCCGTTACGAAATACAGCCGCCTGCCGGTGTTAAAGTCAGCCGGATCGTGGGTTTGGCAGACGATATCGCTCTGAGTATGGCTGCGCCTGGTGTGCGGATTGAGGCGCCAATTCCCGGCAAGGCTGCCGTCGGCATCGAAATACCAAATAAAGAAACTGCGATGGTTCATTTACGGGAACTGCTGGAAGCATATGAATTTAATCAGACTAGCTCTAAGCTGACCATAGTGCTGGGCAAGGATATTGCCGGTAATCCCGTTGTTGCTGATCTGGCTAAAATGCCGCATTTATTGATTGCCGGCGCAACCGGGTCCGGTAAAAGCGTCTGTATTAACACCTTGATTGTCAGCATCCTTTTTAAGGCTACGCCTGAAGAAGTTAAATTTTTAATGATTGACCCTAAAATGGTGGAACTAACTATGTATAACGGGATACCCCATCTGGTGTCACCGGTGGTTATTGATCCGAAAAAGGCAGCGGCCTCTTTAAGGTGGGCCGTTAAAGAAATGGAACACCGCTATGAGCTGTTTGCAGCAGCAGGGGTGCGTGATGTCACCCGCTACAACCAGCAGTTTAAAAATAAAGAGCCGGGTAGGGGTGATCTGTCTCCGCTGCCATTAATAGTGGTGATTATCGATGAACTTTCCGACCTGATGATGGTAGCGCCGGCTGATGTCGAGGATGCTGTGTGCCGTCTAGCACAAATGGCCAGGGCTGCCGGCATTCATTTACTGGTTGCCACACAACGGCCTTCTGTAGATGTGATCACCGGCCTGATTAAAGCAAACATTCCTTCCCGTATATCATTCGCCGTTTCTTCGCAGATTGACTCGCGGACTATTCTAGATATGTCGGGTGCAGAAAAACTGCTGGGCAAAGGAGATATGTTATTTTTCCCGGTGGGAGCTGCGAAACCAGTGCGAGTTCAGGGCGCTTTTCTATCGGACCGCGAAGTGGAGGATTTAGTTAACTACCTTAAAAAACAGGCTGAGCCCGTATATAATGACAGGATTATAAAGGAGGAGCCCAAGAAAGATCTTGTTCGCGAAATGGAAGATGAGCTTTTACCCAATGCGGTGCATCTCCTTATTGAAAGCGGCCATGCTTCCATTTCGCTATTGCAAAGAAGATTGCGCATTGGTTATGCCAGGGCGGCCAGGCTCATTGACATTATGGAGCAAAAAGGAATAGTTGGTGGTTACGAAGGAAGTAAGCCAAGGGCGATCCTAATGAGTTTAGATCAGTATAACAAGACCTTTAATAAAGATTAATCAAAGCCAAGGCGCAGTGACCAAAGGTTTGCTTAGGGGGGTACAGCTTTTGGAAATAGGACAAAGATTGAAAGAAGTAAGAGAAAAAAAGGGAATTGCACTGGAGGATGCCGAAAGAGAGACTAAAATCCGCCGCAAATACCTCCAAGCTTTAGAGGAAGAGCAATTTCAGGTTCTTCCAGGGTCAGTATATGCAAAAGCTTTTTTGAAAACCTACGCCAGTTTCCTGGGGCTTGATGCCAGTGAAATTTTGGATTTTTATAAAAAAAATTTTGCCGAGCAGGCTGTTTTAGAAACGTCCGGCAAAATAGCAAAAAAGGCGGCCAGGGTTAATGTATCTGTAAAGAGAAACTACCGATTTCTTTTAGCGGCTATTGCGGTGGTGGCCGGGCTTATGATCCTGGGTGTTTACATTAACAATAACCTTAACCAGGGGCCGGTATCTCCTAACGGCATCTCCTCTCCGCCAGAACAGCTTCAGCCGGTTGAAGAAACTCCTGCAGTAAATCTCGAGCTCACTGTTAAAAACAGCGATTGCTGGATGCTGGTTAAGGTAGACGGAAGCGTAGCTTTTGAAGGGACTCTAGTTCCAGGCCAGTCAAAGCACTTTGAAGGTGAAGATAAAATATCAGTTAGACTGGGCAATGCCGGAGCGGTGACGGCAAAGTTAAACGGGAACGATATCGGCGCTCTGGGTAATCTCTGGGAAATAAAAAGCCACGAATTTAGTGCAAACCCCTAACCGCCCAAATCATCTTCCCGAACGTAAAACGCAACACCAAGCACCCCGGGACCGGTATGAGTGCCTACTACAGTGCCTAAATTGGCAATGATCGGTTCGTCACAGTTGAGCTGCGCCATTATTTTTTGGCGAAGTTGTTCTATCCCTGCCGGATCATTGCTGTGAACAAGAGAACACTGTATTAATTTGTCACCTACTTTTTCTCCTACAGTCTGTGCTAACCGATCCATTGCCTTAGCCCGTCCTCTGATTTTTTCGTATGGGTGTACGATGCCTTCTTTTAGATACAAAAGTGGCTTAATGTTTAAAATAGTGCCTAAAAAAGCCTGTGCCTTGCCGATCCGGCCGCCGCGGGCTAGGTAATCCAAGCTGTTAGCAATAAAGTAAACCTTAATTTTGGGAATCAATCTACGTATAATTGCATAGATTTCCTGTTTTGATTTTCCGGCGCGGGCAGCACGGGCGGCCGTCAATACAACAAGTCCCAGCCCCATACTAACCGACTGCGAGTCAATTACCTCAATGTCAGCACCAGGAACCATATCTTTACCCAGTCTGGCAGACTGGCAGGTGCCGCTCATGGCTGAGGAGATATGAATGGAGATGATGCTGCCGCCTTCTGCATGCAGCCTCTGGTAAGTGGATGCAAATTCCGCCGGAGTGGGTTGAGAGGTGATCGATAATTCCCGGTTTTCCACAAGCCGGTGGTAAAATTGTTCTGTTTTAATATCTACACCGTCCAGCAGCGGTTCGCAACCATCGAAAATCACTTTAAGCGGTACTACTGTAATGTTGTATGCGCTGCTCAGTTCTTTTGGCAGATCGGCGGTACTGTCAGTTACAATAAAGACTTTTTTCATTAGTATACCTTTCCGTAGATATTTTGGGGCACACACAATTCGTAGTATTTATTCAACTGAAATAATCAAATCATATACTGGCTGCCCGCCCCTTTGCACGTCAAAATTATGGACTTTATATTTACTGCACATTTTTTTGGACATTGCTTCAGCTTGGTTATTTGTAACCGCCTCACCAAAGTAAAGGGTAACCAGCCGGCCTTCACCTTCAAGCATTGTTTCCAATAGCTCTTCGAGCACTTTGATTTGATCTGTTCCTGCACATTTCAAATCCCCATCCGCTAAGCCGATGATATCACCTTTCTTAATATTTAGCCCTTGATAAACATTGTCACGTACTGCAGAAGTAATTTCCCCGGAGCGGACGGATAAAATTGCCTGCGCCATTTTGCGGCCGGTTGTTTCAAAATTATCTTCCGGATTCAGGGTAAGAAGGGCGGCAAGTCCCTGCGGAATACTCTTGGAAGGGATGACCGATACTTCTTTAGAAGATAACTTACCGGCTTGTTTCGCCGTAAGGATGATATTTTTATTGTTGGGGAGAATTATAATTTTACCAACATCCATTTCTTCAATGGCCTCCAGGAACCCACCCGTGCTGGGGTTTAAGGTTTGGCCGCCGGAAACAACGGTGTCGGCGCCAAGATTTTTCATAATTGCCGCGATGCCGTCACCTACGCCCACTGAGATGATCCCGAAGGGTTTACTGGGGTCCTGGCGGGTAGAGTCGGAAATGCTACTGGAACCACTGGAAAAAAGTTCCCTGTTCTGCTCCACCATATTATTTATTTTTAAATCGTGAAGCGACCCGTGCTTAAGGCAGCATTCGAGGACCAGTCCGGGATGGTTTGAGTGTATGTGTACTTTGGCCAGGCAGTCTCCTCCTACCACCATCAGGCTGTTTCCATAAGGGCATAGCTCATCTTTAATTTTTTCAAGGGGCAGGTTTGGTCCCTTGACAAGAAGCTCTGTACAGTAAGTGAAGTTGATCACCGGGCTGCTATTCTGAGCAGCTAACTGGCCTGAGCGGGCAGGGGGCTTTAGCGATGCCGTTGTTTTGGGACCGGCTGAGGATAAGGATGAAGCAGATTTAAGAGCGTGCAAAAAGCCTTCCAGGATTACCACAAAGCCCTTTCCCCCGGCGTCAACAACGCCCGCCTGCTTTAGCGCGGGTAGTAATTCCGGTGTTTCCTCCAGTGCGATAAAGGCATTATTTAAGATAGTAATCATTAGCCTGAGCAAATCTGCGCTGCGCCGGTCAGCTGCGCCTTCGGCCGACTTTCTCACTACCGTAAGGATGGTTCCCTCAACCGGGTTCATCACTGTTTGATAAGCTACTTTGGCGCCCTCTGCCAGGGCAGTGGCAATATCGGAGGCTGTTGCTCTCTCCAGGCCGTTAAGAGAACAGGCGAACCCGTGCAGGATTTGGGAGAGGAGCACGCCCGAATTGCCACTGGCGCCAATCAACCCGCCGTGTGCCGCTGCCTCGGCTACCGCTCCGATATGATTCGATGCTAACGCTTGCACTTCTGAAACAGCTGAGAGCATGGTACGATACATGTTGGTGCCGGTATCGCCATCCGGTACTGGAAAAACATTTAAAGAGTCAATTTCTTTTTTTGATTGTCCCAGAAGTTCAACGGCGCCCTGGAGCATCATTTTCAGGTCCGCACCGTCAAAAGAATATATGGCCACTATTTCTTCTCCTGTCTAAAGACTGTTCTTTATATTCTTATGTCTCTTACAGTACAAGCCGGGAAATTTAGCCGAAAACCAGTCTGAGCTAGTATATATTTTGCGAAGGTACTATAACACTTGTTCTGGCTCTAAGTAAATTCGACGTTCCGGGCAGTTTTCCTTTGAAGTTTAAAGCCAAAATAATTAACTCATTATATTAATAATTAGGAGACCTTTGACAATTTGCCTGGTAAGTTGTACATTTAAATAAAAAATAGGTAAGGTGTGAACATGGCTAAAGAGAATACTTTTGATATTGTATCACAGGTAAATATGCAAGAGGTTAATAACGCTGTCGACCAGTCTATTAGAGAATTGCGCACCAGATTTGACTTCAAGGGAAGTAAAAGTGATATTAGCTTTGATGGGGAGGCGCTTATTCTTATTGGTGATGATGAATTTAAACTAAAAAATGTAGTTGATATTTTTGAAACTCGGCTGGTCAAGCGCGGTGTTAATCTTAAAGCTTTGAGATATGGTAAAATGGAACCTGCTGCCAAAGATACAGTACGCCAGCGGGTAACCCTGGTCCAGGGACTGGATAAAGAAAAAACCAAAGTAATCACCAAGCTGGTTAAGGCCAGCAAGCTTAAAGTTCAGGCCATAGTACAGGGTGAGCAGGTTAGAATTAGCGGCAAGAACCGCGATGATCTCCAGTCCATTATGCAAGTGATCAAAGATAACGAATTTGATATACCGCTTCAATTTGTCAATTTTAGGACAAATTAGCGCTGCAAACAAAGCATAAAAAGCATAATTGAGGCGCTTTAAAGGATTCATCTTTTTACCGTCGAATAAGAAATAATGGTTAAAGTTATGAAAGATAGGGAGAAGCTAGACAAGGGGAGATTGTTAAACAAAATAGGTTTAGGGATCGCGGTGACGTTGATAATTTTTTTACTTGCTCGGGGTTCTATTGCCGGTACTTTTGCCAGGGTACAGTTTCTGTCCATCCAGGAGGTAACCGCGACTACATCACTGGAAGGAATATTATTTAAGGAAGAAAAGGTTGTCACGGCTCCAGTGACCGGGCAGTTACAATTTATTTCTGAAGATGGCACCCGCCTAGGTGTTGGGGCCAAGGCGGCTCAAATAACCGTCGCTGAGCAGGAGTTTAGCTCCCTGAATGTGTTTACCCCAACTGCGGGTATTATTTGCCATCATCTAGATGGCCTAGAGAATATTCTTTCTCCAGGAAACCTTGATCTATTGGATTTATCCCACCGGGAAAAACTAACCGGTAAGCCGGTGGTCATGAGTAAACAGGTGGAAAAAGGACAGCCATTGTTTAAGATTATTGACAACCTGGCGCCGCCGGTCATTTACGCTGAAATCCCCAAAAAAGACTTTCCACTTGATCTGGCGGACAAGCATGGCCGGCTGTCTGCAGCCTGGGAGGACCAGGCCCTGTCCATAAAACTCCGTGAGGCGAGGGAGCAGGGGGACCGGTGGGCTGGATTTTTTTTACTGGCCGATTACCCGGAATCGCTCCTGCATTACCGGAAAGTGCGACTCACCGTCACGACCGGTAAGCTTAAAGGGCTCCTGGTACCCGCCGGCGCTATTGTTTATCGTGATGATATCCCGGGGATTTATATGGTCGTTAAGAAAAAGGCCCGATGGGTGGCAGTAAAGCCTGAAGGTGAACTGAACGGTATGGTTGCGGTTGCTGGGCGGGGATTAGGTGAAGGAGACCGTTATGTAAGTAACCCTTTACTTATCAGGGAAGGTAGCAGGGTGGAATAGTGAAATAAGGAGTAGAGCGTAATGATTTTTCTACGTAACCTGAACCGGGTGCAGGAGCGGATCAACAACGCCGCTCGTAGGGCTGGTCGGCTTCCTGAAGAAATAAAACTGATCGCTGTAACCAAAACCGTACCGCCGGAAACAATTAAAGAGGCGCTAAACTGTGGGGTGAACAGGTTTGGTGAGAATAGGGTGCAGGAGCTTATCTTAAAGTATCCGGAATTGCCCCCCGGTACAGAGTGGCATTTAATCGGTCATTTGCAAACAAATAAAGTAAAAAAAATTATAGGCAAGGTGGCCTTAATCCACTCCCTCGATCGCTGGTCCCTGGCAGAAGAGATCAGCCGGGTTGCTATTAAAAACGATATCGTAGCCCGGGTGCTGGTGCAAGTGAATGTTGCGGGTGAAAATACTAAACATGGCCTTTCATTGCTGGAGGCAGAGGACTTTGTTTCCTCTGTTGTCCCTTTGCCCGGTTTGGAGGTGCAGGGGCTAATGACTATTGCCCCATGGACGGAAAACCCGGAAGAAGTACGTCCGGTGTTCCGGCAGTTGAGAGAATTAGCAGTACGGATAAAGGCGAGCAAGATAGGAGCACATATGGAATACCTGTCTATGGGAATGAGCGGAGATTTTGAAGTAGCTGTGGAGGAAGGCGCCAATATTTTAAGAATCGGCACGGCATTATTTGGTAAGAGATAGCACTGTCGTTGTTACGAGCAAGTTACCAATCATACTCGTATTGGGGAGGGATAAGCTTGGCTATTAAACTGGTGGACAAGATGCTCGGTATTATTGGATTCGAGGAGGTTTCCGAGGAGGAGGAAAATCGCAATAGCGATGAAGTACGTGAACAGCAACCCTGGCAAAGAAAGAAGGAGAAGGAAAAAGGAACGGTAATAAACCTTCACACCCAGAAACATGTGCGGGTGGTTGTGGTTGAGCCTAGAAATTATGAGGATGTTAAAGAGATTTCAGATAATTTGATCAACAGGTGCGCGGTTATTGTAAACCTTGAACATGCTGAAGCGGATCTGGCAAAACGGATATTCGATTTTGTCAGTGGTACTACCTATGCCTTGAATGGACACCAGCAGAAGGTGGGAAGCGGAATTTTTCTTTTTGCACCCAACAATATTGACATCACAAGCGAGTTGAAAAATCAAGCTAAAGAGAAAGGAATTTTCCCGTGGATGCGTTCATAAATTATACAGGAGGGAGAACTCCATGCCGTTAAGAGGCCAGAAAATTGGCTGCCTAGGTGGCGGCGCTATGGGTGAAGCACTGGTTGCAGGGTTGCTCCGGGAAGGTTTAGTTACACCCTCTGCGTTATATGTAAGTGATATTAATCATGAGCGGCTGGAATACTTGCAGCACAAGCTGGGTGTTAATGTAACCATAGATAACACTGATGTGGTGAAGGTAGCAGATATTACTATTCTGGCAGTAAAGCCGCAGGTAGTTGTTCCTTTGCTGGAGGAAATTGGTCCGGCGATACGGGTAGAGCAGACGATTATTTCTATTGTGGCCGGGGTTACGACTGCAAAAATCCAATCCTGTTTTAAAGGTCCGGTGCCGGTAGTGCGGGTTATGCCCAATACCCCTTGCCTGCTGGGCGAAGGGGCCTGCGCTGTTAGCGCGGGGACGTATGCTGCCGAGGAGAATGTGGCCAAGGCAATGGCCATTTTTGCCGCAGTGGGAAAAGTGTTGGCTGTGCCGGAATCCATGCTGGATATAGTTACCGGTTTAAGCGGTAGCGGCCCGGCATATATGTATGTACTGTTGGAAGGGTTCATTGACGGGGCAGTTCGGCTAGGTTTGCCCAGGGATACAGCTAGGATTTTAATAGCCCAGACGATGGCAGGCGCGGCGAAAATGGTTTTGGAAACGGGAGAGCATCCCGGTAAGTTAAAGGATATGGTAACCACTCCGGGCGGCACTACTATAGCCGGTCTTTTTGCATTGGAAGATGGAGGTGTGCGGGCGCTGATGATGAAGGCTGTAGCAGCTGCTACCGATAGAGCACGGGAAATGTCCGGATTAAAATAGTGTGTGGGGTGTATAATGGGTGTTATTATTAATGCTGTAAATGTTGCCTTTACGGTATATGCGTATCTATTAATTTTCCGTATTTTGTTAACGTGGATTAAACATAATCCGCACCATCCTATAATAAATTTTGTTTATGAAATTACCGATCCCTATTTAAACCTTTTTCGTAGGTTTATTCCACCTTTCGGGATGGTGGATCTGTCACCTATAGTGGCTTTAATTGTGTTACATGTAATTCAATGGCTGGTGATTCAGATTGTTTATGTATTTTAAACGAAAATAAACCCTGCGGGTGCTTTGAATATAATTGATCATTTTTAACTGAGGAGTATGTGTATTGGAAGAGTTTAGGAGGATCCTTGGCAATAGATTGCCTGAGTTTCAAAATATGGTAGAATGTTTAGTTTCTGCTGTTTTGCTGCCGATTGCTAAAGTGAATGGCGAACCACATGTGCTTTTTGAGGTTCGTGCCGAACATCTTAAAAGACAACCGGGGGAAATATGTTTTCCAGGTGGCATGGTGGAGCAGAGTGAACTTGACAATCCTAAGGAAGCGGCTATTCGCGAGGCTACAGAGGAGTTGGGTATTGTCAGGGAGCAGATTGAACTTATCGGACCCCTGGATTATTGTATCAGCGCGTCTGGAATATTGATCTATCCTTACGTAGGGCTAATTGCCAGGCCTGATCAGATAGTGCCCAACTCCGGTGAAGTTGGAGAAGTTTTTTTAGTACCGGTAAAATACTTTTTAACTAACCGGCCTTGCCAGAGTAGTATTGAAGTAGCAACCCGGTTTGCCGAAGGTTTTCCTTTTCACTGGATTCCCCAGTCTTATAAAAAAGGCTGGCGATCACTGGGATCTACTCCGGTTTATTTTTATAAATATGAAGATCGAATCATCTGGGGCGTTACTGCAATAATATTGCATAATTTTATAAATATATATGGTAAACTAAAATATAATCAATAATGTGACAGGTAGTGTGGGTTTGTTCGGTGAGAGTGGCGAGTGTTTTAACTTTGTCACTTGAATGCCTGTAGAAATGAGGTAGTGATAGTCCTTGTTATTTATCAAGGAAAAAGAAGACGGGGTGGTTTTTAAGGTCCGAGTTCAACCAAGAGCGTCTATGAACAAATTAGTAGGCTTACATGGAGACGCTCTGAAAATACGCCTTACGGCCCCACCGGTGGAAGGAGAGGCCAATGAAGCTTGCCGGACTTTTTTGGCCGGGCTTTTATCTGTTGCCCGCTCCCAGGTAAGTATAACTTCCGGATCAACCGGCCGGAACAAGACAATTAAAGTCACCGGAGTGGATATGGAAAAAGCTAAAAAAGCTTTCGGGCTTTAAAGTAATCTTGTGGCGGAAAAATGTGGGAAGGTGCAAGTTATTATATATAGCGCTATAATATATATGTAAAGTTGACTGCCTGGATTCTTTTCTATATAATAACTCATGTCAGAATATTATCTAAGTTAGCCTGTGAACGGGAAGAGTAGACGGGATAAATCCTTTCAGAGAGCCGGGTAAGAAGGTGGAAACCGGGTACGGATAACCGTCGAAAATCACCCGGGAGGTGCCGGCTGAAACTATATGATGGGATTAAGCCGGACGGTTCGCTACCGTTAGCTAGCGCTCTAAGTGGTCGGCTATTTTACATGCCGGCAATCTGGGTGGTACCGCGGGAGTTGAGCCCCGTCCCTTTTTATTTTGGGACGGGGCTATTGTTATACCCCAGCAGATTTATTTTATTTGACATAGGGCCGGCTATGAACAGCAAAATGTTTTTATCCAAAATGTTTATTATTAGTGAGGTGTAAAAAATGGACTACGGCAAGACACTAAATTTACCTAAAACTAACTTTCCGATGCGGGCGAATCTGCCGGAAAGGGAACCGGAGATATTAAAATTTTGGGACGAAATTGATATTTATAATAAGGTTAAGGAGAAAAACAATGGTGGCCCGAAGTTTATCCTTCATGACGGGCCGCCCTACGCCAACGGTCATATTCATATGGGACATGTCCTGAACAAAGTACTGAAAGATATTGTGGTTAAGTTTCAATCTATGTCCGGGTATGATGCTCCCTTTGTACCCGGCTGGGATACCCATGGCCTGCCCATCGAGCAGGAAGCGATTAAAGCTTTCGGGCTGAAACGTCATAACATCAATTTGAGCGAGTTTAGGAAAAAGTGTAAGGACTTTGCTCTGAAATTTGTAGATATTCAGAAGGAAGAATTTAAGCGTCTGGGTGTGCGTGGAGATTGGGACAAGCCTTACCTGACCCTAATGCCTAATTTCGAGGCCCGTCAAATTGGCGTGTTTGGTGAAATGGCCAAAAAAGGTTTTATTTACAAAGGTTTAAAGCCGGTGTATTGGTGTGCCGCCTGTGAAACTGCACTGGCTGAGGCAGAGGTCGAGTACGGTGATGAAGAGTCGGCGTCCATATATGTAAGATTTGCCGTAAAAAATGGCCAAGGGGTTTTGCCGGAAGAAGATACGTATGTTGTGATCTGGACCACCACTCCCTGGACTCTACCTGCTAATGTGGCTATCTGCCTGCACCCGGACTATGAATATGTGCTGATCAGGATCAATAAAGAAAAATATGTATTAGCAAAAGATTTAATGGAAAGCTTTTTGGCCAATATCGGCGTGCCGGAGGCCGAGGTGCTAAAAGAATATAAGGGCTCCGAACTGGAAAAAGTAGAGTGCGCCCACCCCTTTGTCGAAAGGATATCATTGGTGATTTTGGGAGACCTGGTTACTTTAGAGCAGGGCACGGGCTGTGTCCATATTGCTCCCGGCCACGGCATGGAAGACTTTATCGTGGGCACACAATACAACCTTCCTGTACTTTCACCCGTAGACGGTAAGGGCTGCTTTACCGATGAAGGCGGTATTTTTGCCGGAGAGTTCTATCTTGACGCCAATAAAGCAGTGCTGGAAGAGCTTGAGCGCCGCGGACATTTATTGAAACATGACACATTTGCACATTCGTACCCGCATTGCTGGCGCTGTAAAAAACCAATTCTTTTCCGTGCCACTGAGCAGTGGTTTGCTTCTATTGACGGCTTTCGTCAGGCAGCCCTGGACGCAATCCGGAAAGTGCGCTGGATCCCGGAATGGGGCGAGGAGCGCATTTATAAGATGGTAGAAAACCGGAGCGACTGGTGTATTTCCCGCCAGCGTACCTGGGGAGTGCCGATCCCCATCTTTTATTGTGACCACTGCGGGAAAGAGTTGATCAACGATGAAACGATTGGTCACCTCCAGAAACTTTTCCGGGAATATGGGTCCGATGTCTGGTTTGATCGCGAAGCCGGCGATTTGCTGCCGGAGGGAACAAAATGCCCGGGGTGCGGCTCTGGAGGGTTTACCAAGGAGACCGACATTATGGACGTCTGGTTCGACTCCGGTACCAGCCATATGGGTGTGCTGGATGAGCATTCAGTTTGGCCGGATCTGCGCTGGCCGGCTGATCTATATCTGGAAGGCAGTGACCAGCATCGCGGGTGGTTTAACTCATCCCTCTCCACATCTGTAGCAGTAACCGGCGAGCCGCCTTACCGGGCCGTGCTGACGCACGGATTTTTAGTGGACGATCAGGGGCGGAAGATGTCCAAGTCACTGGGTAACGTGGTCGACCCGGCTAAAGTAATTAAACAAATGGGCGCCGATATTCTGCGCTTGTGGGTAAGTTCAGCCGATTACCGGAGTGACCTGGCGGTTTCCCCAAACATTTTGAAACAGATTACCGAGGCTTACCGGAAGATCCGGAACACCTGCCGCTTTCTTCTGGGCAACCTGTACGATTTTGATCCGGCTAAAGATCAAATACCATATAAACAATTACCCGAAATTGACCGTTGGGCGTTGCTGAAGTTACACCAGCTGATCCAGCGGGTCCTGGCCGGTTATCGCGATTACGAATATCATGTAGTGCATCACGCCGTGCATTCTTTCTGTACCGTCGATATGAGCGCCCTCTACCTGGATATGATTAAAGACCGGCTTTACACTGCCCCGGCCAGTTCATCCGAGCGCCGGGCGGCCCAAACTGTCCTGTGTGAAGTGCTAAATGTCCTGGTCCGTTTACTGGCTCCAGTGCTGGCTTTCACCACCGAGGAAATCTGGCGTTACGTGCCGGGTGATAAAGAGGGGGCGGTTAGCGTGCAGCTTGCCGGTATGCCGGAAGTTAATGAAGCTTATCTGGATGAGGAACTGGACCGGAAGTGGGAACGCCTCCTGGATATTCGGGGTGAAGTGACTAAAACCCTGGAAGCAGCGCGGCGAGGCAAAGTGATTGGCAACTCTTTGGAAGCTTCGGTCAAACTCTTTGTGGAAAAAGAATTCTATGACTTTCTAGAGCCCATGGCTGGTGAATTGCCTACTATTTTTATTGTTTCGTCGGTTTCCCTAAAACCGATGAGTGAAGCGCCGGAAGATGTTGAGCGCTCCGAGATGTATCCTGAGCTGGCTATGTCCATCAAACCGGCGAAAGGACAAAAGTGCGAACGCTGCTGGATGTATCACGAAGACATAGGGGCTGATGAGGTCTACCCGACTATTTGCCCGCGGTGTGCGCAGGTTTTGAAAAACTCATAATATGGTAGGTTGATGGCCTGTTAGTAGTAAGAAACCTTCCCCTTAAGGGGAAGGTTTCTATGTTAAGAGCCCGTACTATGCTAAGATCATATTTCCTTAATGTGACATTTAAGGAGCTTTATATCGTAAAATCAATCAAAGATTTTACTACCATATAAAGCTATGATAAGCTTAGCTTACCGGTAAACGGTTTTTGATTTTACAGTAATCGATTTCGACTAAAGAAAACCTGATTATACATTTACCGGCTAACGGCCAATTTAAATAGACCATTACGGCCTGATTTAATTCTGGCCTAATCACTACGAACTCTTGTGATAATATTGTAACCGCAAATAAGAATATTATTTATTTAAATTATGTTAATATTATCCATAGGAAGTGTGATAATATTATTATTGGTGATTAGGATATGATGTTTTTGATATTATTAATAACTGTGTTATTGGATCAGGGGTCCAAAGCTATGGTCCAGATGATGATGTACCATGGTGAGTCAATCGCGGTCTTGCCGCCTTTTTTCTATTTGACATATATTCTTAATCCAGGAGCTGCGTTTGGATTACTAGCCTACCAGACGCCGTTGTTTGTTACTGTAGCAGTACTGCTTGCCTTAGGGGTGCTTTTAGGCTATAAAAGGCTGCCCCGGGAGCGGTACACGTTGCGGTGCGGTTTGTCGTTGATTCTAGGGGGAGCGCTGGGTAACTTGGCAGATCGGCTAAGACATGGCTTTGTGGTTGATTTCATTGACTTTCGTGTTTTCCCTGTCTTTAACCTGGCTGATACGGCTATTGTCGCCGGTGCCTGTTTCCTGGTCTGGGAATTAATAAAAAACGATGATAAACAGCAAAAGGGAAATGAGTGATATGCATGGACAAAATTTTTTTCAGGTAGACGAAGCGGGTGCTGGAAAGCGCCTGGATGTATATCTGGCCGGCGTTGCCGAAGGGCTAAGCCGTTCCTATATTCAAAAGTTGATCACAGAGGGGATGGTCCTGGTCAGTGGTGAGGCAGTCCGGCCCAGCTATAAAGTAAGGCCTGGAGATTTGGTTGCCTTGGATATTCCCGAGCTGCAAGGGCTGGAAGTGAAGCCGGAGCGGATCCCCTTGGACATCTATTATGAGGACAGCGATTTAATTGTAGTGAACAAGCCGCGGGGGATGGTAGTACACCCGGCTGCTGGCAATTATTCAGGCACGCTGGTAAACGCTCTCCTTTTTCACTGCGGAGATTTGTCAGGGATTAATGGAGTGGCGCGGCCAGGTATCGTACACCGTCTGGACAAAGATACCTCCGGGCTGATTGTAGCGGCAAAAAACGATGCTGCTCACGCATGCCTGGCTAAACAGCTAAAAGAACGGCAGGTTAAACGCCGGTATCTTGCTTTGGTGCACGGGCGAGTTAATGAAGTATCAGGCATAGTTGACGCCCCCATCGGGCGAGACCCTAATAACAGGCAGAAGATGGCTGTTGTGGATAGAAACTCAAAATGTGCGATCACCTACTATAATGTGCTTAAGCGTTTAGCTGGTTATACCTATCTCTATTTGAGGCTGGAAACCGGCCGCACTCACCAAATTAGGGTACATATGGCCTATATTGGCCACCCGGTAGCCGGTGACCCAAAATATGGTCCGGCCCGGTTTCACCTGGGCCTGAAAGGGCAGTTCCTCCACGCGGCAAAGCTTGGTTTCATCCACCCCCGCACCAGAGTGAATCTAGATTTCGAGGCGCCTCTGCCTTCGGAATTGAGTAAGGTCCTGGAAAGCTTGCGGCCCTAATGAATGCCACAAAAAAACATTGCTAATCAGTGCCGGAAATGTTGGCATATATAAAGATACCCCCTGCCGGGGATTCATAGCAATTGCATTCTATTACAAATAAAACTATAATTGAAAGAAGTTTTACCTTAAAAAAGTTGAATTTGGAGATGCTGGTAGATGGTTCATACTTATTCAATGAATGGCCTTAATATTGCTGTAGATGGTAATAGTGGAGGGATACATATCCTGGATAATGCAGCATATGATTTGCTGGTTCAGGGCAAGGGCCATTTTGTATATGAGAAAGCCGCCGCACCGTTACGGGGTAGGTATTCCGCAGAAGACATCAGGGAGGCATGGGAGGAAATCAACTCACTTAAAGAAAAAGGCTTGCTATTCTCACCTGAAATAAAGCAAGCTGCTTTAATGAATAATGTTGGCATAGATAATGGGGTTAAAGCCCTCTGTCTTCATGTGGCCCATGACTGTAATTTAAGCTGTGAGTACTGTTTTGCATCAAAGGGAAATTATAGTTTGGCCAATGAGCTAATGCCGTTGGAAGTTGCTGTTAAGGCGATTGATTTTCTCATTAAAAACTCAGGACAGAGGAAAAATGTAGAGATAGACTTTTTTGGCGGCGAGCCCCTACTTAATTTTGATGTTGTGAAAAAGACAGTGGCATATGGAAGGAAAGTTGGAGCACTTGCCGGTAAGAAATTTTATTTTACTATTACTACTAACGGTATGCTGCTAGACGACGATAAAATCAGCTATATTAATGAAAACATGGATAATGTGGTCATCAGCCTGGACGGGAGAAAAAAAGTCCACGATGCAATAAGGTATGATGCGGTAGGCAATGGTACTTATGATACCATACTCGCTAGTGCCCTGAATTTGGTGCGTAAAAGGGAAAATAAAAATTACTTTATTCGTGGCACATTTACTTCCAGAAACCTAGATTTTTCTCAAGATATATTTCATCTTGCAGATCTAGGTTTTGGGGAAATATCTATGGAACCGGTGGTGGGCGCAGGAGAGGATTTTCACATTCGTAAAGAACATGTTTCGATAATTCTCTCCGAATATGAGCGGCTTGCCTGTGACTACATCAAAAGAATAAAAGCAGGAAAGCCTTTTAGATTTTATCATTTTTACATAAATATTTATAATGGCCCCTGTTTGTATAAAAGAGTTGCAGCTTGCGGCGCCGGTACAGAGTATTTTGCCGTAACTCCTGAAGGGGAGCTTTACCCCTGCCACCACCTGGTGGGGCGGCACGAATTTAAAGCGGGGGACCTAAATACCGGTATTGTTAACGATGCTTTACAGGCCGGCTTTAGAGAGGCTAACATATTTACCAAAGAAGAATGTCGTCAATGCTGGGCAAAACTTTTTTGTTCCGGTGGTTGCCATGCCAACTCTTATTTTGCTAATGGTGACATTATGAAACCGGAGAAATCGGTTTGTGCAATGCAAAAAAAACGGATCGAGTGTGCTATTATGATCGAAGCCTGCAAAGTTTTGGAAAATGACGTTGGAGAAGTATCATAAAAACCAAACATCAGGAGTGATGAAGATGATCCCAAAAGATTTACTCGAACAGATCAACTACTTGGCCAAAAAACAACGTGACGAGGGTCTTACCGCAGAAGATAAAAAGCAACAAAGAGGACTGCGTGAAAGGTACTTGGAGTACGTCCGCGGCCACGTGATAGATACGCTTGAATCGGCCGGATTTAAACCTAAGAATAGAAAACACGATGGTGCTTGTGACTGTGAAACTTGTTCTTTAGAGCACAAGCCTGAGAAAAAATACTTGCATTAACTCGATTAAAGTGAGCCTACTTAACGGAACATTTTGTTTTCTAAGAATTTCGTTATACCGGCAGAGAGAAAATCAAATTACAAAGCCGCCATTTGGACTAATAACCTGCCCGGTAATAAAGTTAGCCTCTTCCGACGCAAGAAAAAAAATGCAGTTGGCCACATCTCGCGACTGACCTAATTTCATTAACGGTGTAGCTTTCTTAAGGTCAGACAATTCATCAAAGGTAAGTTCCAAAAGCATATCTGTTTCAATAATCCCAGGTGCGACACAGTTAACCTGGATGTTGGATGGGCCGAGTTCTTTGGCTAGCGCTTTGGTCAGACCGATTACTCCGGCCTTAGCTGCCGAGTAATGGACTTCACAAGAAGCCCCAACCATGCCCCAAATGGATGAAACGTTAATTATTTTTCCACACTTGTTCTTCAGCATTACCGGCAGGACACTCTGGCAGCAGTTAAATACTCCGGTAAGATTAACTGCTAAAATCTCGTCCCACTCACGTGCCGTGATGTCGCTGAACAAGCTCTGCTTGGACACCCCGGCATTATTAACCAATACGTCGATAGTTCCATATTTATTGAAGCAGTACTTAACCATTTGTTCGACCTTTTTCCTATCCGAAACATCAGCTTGATAAACATCTGCTTCGCCTCCTTGCAATCGCAAATGCTGCCGAAGGGCAAAGGCCTCATTTTCGGAAGCAGAGTAATTGATCAGCACATTCCAACCTTTTTCGGAGAAAAGTTCAGCAGTTGCTTTTCCGATACCCCTGGAAGCCCCAGTAATAATTACTGTTTTTCTATCCCTCATGATTTTCGCACCCTTCTATATAAAAAATGATGATTCTCTATTATGTTCATGATCTAAATTATAATATAAAACAAATGAGTAAAAAAATGAATATTAATAACTTATTGACATTAAACTGATGAGGTTATAGTATTATTGGTTGTATCTCAACACAAGAATATTTAAGAAAACTCGATTTTGCGTATTGTTAAGAATATATGATATTAGGGTGAGCATGTGTCTAATAAAACTAGAGTTATCGTGGCTATGAGCGGCGGAGTGGATAGTTCTGTCACCGCTGCCCTCCTTGTAGAACAGGGGTATGAAGTGATTGGCGTTACCATACAAATGTGGGAGCCCGACCAAACTGAGGTAGCTGAGAAGCAGGTCGGCAGTTGTTCTTTAGCAGCTGTCGAGGATGCCGGAATGGTGGCCGGTAAACTGGGTATTCCTCATTATGTAATGAACTTTCGGGATGTCTTTCAAGAAAAGGTGATTGATTATTTTATAGCTGAGTATTTACGTGGGCGTACTCCCAACCCTTGCATTGCCTGCAACAATTACGTGAAGTTTGAAGCCCTTCTGATTAAAGCGTTGGGTTTAAGGGCAGATTATATAGCTACCGGACATTACGCGCAAGTAGGCTATAGCCCAAAATACGGGCGCTATACCGTGCGGCGGCCTGCTGACCGGAGAAAGGACCAGACCTATGTCCTGTACGGGCTGACCCAGCATCAGATAGCCCACACCCTGATGCCTTTAGGTGATTATACCAAAGAAGAAGTGCGCCGGATGGCGTTAGAACTTGACCTGGCCGTGGCTGATAAAGCGGAAAGCCAGGATATATGTTTTATTTCAGATAACAATTACCGCCGTTTTCTTGCCGGTAAAACTGCAAAGGCAATTAAGCCGGGTTTTTTTATCAACATGGATGGAGAAATCATTGGCCGGCACCAGGGCATCCCTTATTATACTGTTGGTCAGCGGCGCGGGCTGGGCATTGCTGCGGGAGAACGCATTTTTGTTATTAAGATCGATCCGGAGAACAGCACGATCACCCTGGGGCCTGAAGAGGCTACTTTTAGCACCGACTTAATTGCCGGAGAGGCAAACCTGATTCTTTATCAAGAAATTGCCGCCCCGATAGAGGTTGAGGCCCAGATTCGATATAACAGCAGACCGGCTCCGGCCACCTTGACTCCTCGCCCGGACGGCTGCTTGCAATTTCATTTTCACACTCCGCAGCGATCAATCACACCAGGGCAGGCGGTAGTCTTTTACCAGGGGGATTATCTTGTTGGTGGCGCTACCATTAATTATACGGTTCCGGTTTATCAGCATGATTAAAAGGCCAGGCAGCAGCTTGGAGCAGTCGTTTTTTTGTTGCATTTTTTGATGATCAAGTGGACATAATAGAAGTAACAGGTTTTAATTAAGGAGTAGTCGTTAAGGGGGCGAAATTTTTGACTTGCCCGGTTTGTGGTGGCAAGGCCACCGGAAAAGTTGGCATAGACCAGTTTTACTGCTGGGACTGCTGTGTGGAGTATCGTATTAATAAAGAAGGTGTTCAGATATACGAAGTAGCTGAAGACGGTAGTCTAGTTGCTTTTGACCCGCTAAATGAATTCTTGCTTTAAAATTAAATAATTTAGAAATTT
>JAQVOX010000105.1 GCA_028702435.1 Desulfotomaculaceae bacterium
TCTCCAGAATGCCAACGGTATTAACGAAAATCAAAACAATATACCAGGCCAACTGATTATTGCGGGCGGCATGCCATAGGGCGAAAGCCTTCCAAATGAGGCTCCAGGCTACTAGCGAATACATCAACCAGGGGTTATTCTGGAACATTTGTACTATAGCGTCCAAGCTCATTCTCCTTTCAATAACATTTAGATAAATATACCACAGCTCATATGTAAATAGCAGCCATAAATCGGTAACTTCTAAATTATTTACTGAAAAAACACTTGAGAAATATTAAAAGTTGCAGTATCATTAGTAAAAATTAATATAGTTAGTAAACTGTTGATTGAGAAGAGTACATAGTTTTGCTTGCTTTACAGAGAGTTGCAGGACGGTGGGATTGCAATAAGCAACGTACTATGGAATGGACTCATAAAGGTGGGAGGAAAGGTCTTTGACTTAGTAATGCCCAACGGGATTTCCACCCGTTATCAAGGGAATGCGTATGATAGTACGTAAAATGAGTGGATGCATTTGCATCAATTTAGGTGGCACCACAGAAGTGATTAGCTTTTGTCCTAAGGGAAATAGGACAAAAGCTTTTTTATTTGTCGGGAGGGGTTTATATGAAAAAGGGGAGATTTGGCCATTACGGCGGGCAGTATATACCGGAGACCTTAATGAAGTCCGTTCAGGAACTGGAAGAAGCCTACGAGTTCTATAAATATGATCTTGATTTTCAAAATGAGCTGGCGGGTTTACTGAGGAAGTACGCGGGCAGGCCATCACTGCTTTATTATGCGGAGAAGATGACCCGGGAGCTTGGCGGCGCAAAGCTATACCTCAAACGAGAGGACCTCAATCATACCGGCTCCCATAAAATCAACAATGTCTTGGGACAGGTGCTGCTGGCCAAACGCATGGGGAAGAACCGCGTGATCGCAGAAACGGGCGCAGGACAGCATGGCGTTGCCACGGCGACGGCTGCTGCCCTGATGGATATGGAGTGCGAAATTTATATGGGCCAGGAAGACACCGAGCGTCAGGCGCTGAATGTATTTCGCATGGAGCTGCTGGGCGCTAAAGTCCATCCGGTCACCAGCGGCACGATGACGCTGAAAGACGCCGTCAACGAAACCATGCGCGAGTGGGCTACACGTATGGATGACACGCACTACGTGCTGGGCTCGGTCATGGGGCCGCACCCCTTCCCCACTATCGTTCGGGATTTTCAGAAGGTCATCGGTAAAGAGATTAAAGAGCAACTAATGGAGGCAGAAGGCAAGCTTCCCGACGCGGTCATCGCCTGTGTCGGCGGCGGCAGCAACGCCATGGGAGCCTTCTATGAGTTCATTCCAGATCCATCGGTGAAGCTCATCGGCTGCGAGGCTGCCGGAATGGGCATAGACACCCCCAAGAACGCGGCCACCATGGCCAATGGTACGGTCGGCGTGTTTCACGGCATGAAATCCTACTTCTGCCAGAACGAATACGGTCAGATCGCACCGGTTTATTCCATCTCGGCCGGGCTTGACTACCCGGGCATCGGGCCGGAACACGCCCAACTCTTCGACACAGGCAGGGCACAGTACGTGCCGTTGACGGATAACGAAGCAGTAAACGCCTTTGCCTATCTTTCCCGCACGGAAGGCATCATTCCCGCGGTTGAAAGTGCCCACGCCGTTGCCTATGCCATGAAGCTAGCGCCAACGATGGCGCGGGATCAGATCATCGTTGTCAACCTTTCGGGCCGGGGCGACAAAGACGTGGCTGCAATCGCCAGATACAAGGGGGTAGCACTTTATGAGTAGAATCACCAAAGCCTTTGCCAACCGTAAAGCCTTCATCGCCTTCATCACGGGCGGCGATCCCGATTTTGAAACCACTGAGAAACTGGTCCCCGCCATGGCGAAAGCAGGCGCTGATCTCATCGAAATCGGTATCCCGTTTTCCGACCCGGTTGCGGAAGGCATTGTTATTCAGGAGGCAGACAAACGTGCCCTGGAGGGCGGCTGCACCACAGACAAGCTGTTTGATCTGGTAACGCGAATCCGGCAAAAAACGGGTGTGCCGCTTTTGTTTATGACTTATCTAAACCCGGTTTATACCTACGGGAAAGAGAAATTTATGGCCCGGTGCGCCGAGTGCGGCATCGACGGGATCATCGTTGCGGATCTGCCATTTGAAGAAAAAGACGAGTTGGCCGGTGTCTGTGAGCGCCACGGAGTCGATTTAATCTCTATGATCGCCCCCACTTCGGCAGAGCGGATCACCACGATCGCCAAAGAAGCCAAAGGGTTCATCTATTGCGTATCTTCCCTCGGTGTGACCGGCATACGCAGTAAGATCACAACGGACATCGGCAAAATGGTGCAAAAAGTTCGGGAAGTCACCGATGTGCCCTGTGCGATCGGCTTCGGCATTGCCACACCTGAACAGGCCGGCATTATGGCCCGGCTGTCCGACGGCGTCATTGTCGGCAGCGCCATCGTCAAGCTTGTGGCAAAATTCGGCAAAGATTGCGTTGAACCCGTCTCGGAATATGTACGCAGTACGAAAAAAGGCATTGAAGCGGCCCATTCAGGAAACATAGTGATGTATAAAAATATTTTAAGCAAGGCCACAACCAATCAGGAACTAACCGAACAGGAGATTTTTCAACTGATCGGTTCCATCAACAATGATCAAGTCAGCGACGTTCAGATCGCTGCTTTCCAGGTGGCGCTGCTGATGAAAGGCACTTCACTAAAGGAAATGGCCTTCATTGCCAAAGCGATGCGTGAAAACTGTGTTCCCCTGAGGCCTAAGGTGGAAGCCGATCTGATGGATACCTGCGGGACCGGCGGCGGTTTGAGCACTTTCAATATTTCCACCGCAACAGCCATCGTTGCGGCAGCAGCAGGTATTCCCATTGCGAAGCATGGCAGCCGTTCCATTTCCAGCCTATCCGGCAGCGCAGATGTACTGGAGGCTCTGCACGTCAACATCAATCTGACCCCGGCACAGGCTGAAAAGCTGATTGAGGAGATCGGCATTGCTTTTATCTACGCGCCTTTATTCCACCCGGTCATGTGCAAAGTTCTGCCTGCGGAAACGGAACTCGGGATCAAAACCATTTTCTATACCATCATTGGCCCGCTGATCAACCCCGCTTTTGCCCCCAGACATATCCTTGGCGTTTATAAGCCCGAGCTGCTCGATACCGTGTCTTATGTGGCTAAAGAACTTGGATACACCAACGCCATGTTTGTCCATGGACTAGATGGTCTGGATGAAATCTCCCTGCTGGGGAAAACCAGAATTAACGAGCTAAAAGATGGCGAGATCACCACCTATGAGATTCAGCCCGAGGACTTTGGCCTGGAGCGCTGCACGCTGGAAGAGATTAAAACAGGCCTGCCCGAAGAAAACGCCAAAACAATCCGGGGGGTTCTCTCCGGGGAAATTACCGGCCCCAGACGCAATGCGATTGTGCTCAATGCTGCCGGAGCCTTGAAAGTCGGCGGCAAAGCAGCCGGCTTTAAGGAAGGCGTAGCACTTGCCCAAAAGCTGATTGACAGTGGCGCCGCGGCAGAAAAACTAAAGCAGCTGTGTGAAATGTCCAACTCGTTTGCGGAGCAGACAAATGAATAATACGAAATTTTCCAGTGCGCTGATAGCAAGAAAACAGGCCGGGTTCATTCCCGTCATTCCCGATATAAAGTGTATTTCCCCCAGGGAGGGCGATCTGCTGCGGGGTAGAGATCCGGTGGAAGCAGCAAAGTTACTGGCTGATGCGGGTGCGCCGGCCCTGTCGATTGTAACCGAGCCCAAAAATTTTGGCGGTTCTATGGAACTGCTGGAGCGAATTGTGGCGGAAACAAAGCTTCCCATCCTCCGCAAGGATTTTATCAATAGTGTAGAGGATGTGAAGCTCACCAAGGCTGGTGGTGCGGAGGCCATTCTGCTGATCTGCGCTACACAACCGTTTCCATTATTGAGGAAGCTGTATGAAGAAGCGTTAAAAATCGGGTTGGAGCCGTTAGTTGAGGCGCATACGAAACAAGAATTGCTCCTGGCCGGGCAAATCGGCGCTAAACTGGTGGGGATCAACAATCGTAATATCCTTGCACTTGAAAAAGATGACGGAACAGTTTCTGCCACAGCGCTGCTGGCCGCCTATAAGCCCAAAGCGGCCCTACTGATCAGTGAAAGTTCCCTCCAGACCCCGGCCCAAGCACAGGCGGCAGTTCGTGCAGGCGCCGATGCGGTACTGATCGGAACGGCCATCTGGCGGGCAGAAGACATGCGTGAATGTTATCTGGCTTTCAGCAGACGAACAGCGGATCACGTTCATGGGCAGCATTAAAGTGAAAATATGCGGTTTGAAACGCGAATATGATGTACAAATGTGTATGATGCCGGGTGTGGGCATTCTAGGCTTTGTTACGGAATACCCGGTTCCAGTGCCTTGGAATTTGAGCCGCACCCAGGCCTTGCCGTTGTTGAGCATGGTCCAATTGCCGCACCGCAGCTGCATTGTTACCGGCGGCGCTCCCGATAAAGTGATCGAACTGGCAGCCAACCTGCGCCCATCCATGGTGCAGCTTCATTACCAGGAAACGCTGGCGGATACAATAATTATTTCTGATGCCTTAAGAGAACTGAATATCGATGTGATTAAAACAGTTCCACCGGCAATGGCAGATCGTATCGCCCAGTTTGGCGTTACGGCTCTGGAAACAATCGTCGAGAAACTGTGCCAAACCAGTATTTATGGATTACTGGCTGATTCACGTGTGCCGTCAAATGCATCCGAAAATGGTACCGCACTGGATCTCGAGTTCTGCTCACAAATAATCAAGCTAGCCGCAAAGCCGGTCATTATTGCCGGTGGAATAAATGCCGGTAATGTCTGTGATATTGTAACGCAGACAGGCGCCGGGTTTATCGATATCATGACCGGTGTAGAGAGCTTCCCAGGTGAAAAAGATGCGACATTGCTGTCTCGTTTGTTAGCAGCCATTCGCAATTTATAAACGAAAAATACGCTCTAATGAAGGGGTGTTTATACAAAATAAACTCTTTTTACCTTGAATATTTCGGTTTTTCAGCGAATATGTTTCATTAAAACTTAGGAGGTTATCTATGATTGTTGCCGACAGGTCCTTTCTTGATAAGGTAAGGAGCAATAACAGGCCCCAAACTGGTACCGTCCAAAGCTATACACATAAGTTTTTAGGAAGCACTAATCTGACAGGTGAAGGTAATGACAGGTATAATCACCGTTTTGGAGGTGCAACTGATGAGATGACCCTTATACCTGGCGCACCTCCCTGGCTTATCTATAGCGCATCGAATTACAGAAATCCAAGTTAATCGTTATTGACAATATCCCGGACCTGCACCCAGGGTATTGTTTTCATTGTTAAATATATTAAAAAACAACCGGAATTTAAAAGCCAGGCGCCTGCAAGGAGCAAGACGACCTGGCTTTTTTTATGCGGTCATATTACTGATCGATGCTTAGCATTTTGAACAGTGTCACTGCGGCCTCGGCCCTGGCAACAACCTCTTTCGGGTAAAAATTACCGGCCACAGGTTCAATTAAGCCCAGTTCTGCCGCTATGGCGGCGTGGCCTCTGAGATGTGCCGATACTTCACCGGCATCCTTGAAGTCCAGCAGGAAGATATCACTTAGCCGGGCTACTTTATATAAGCCCATGGTGTTGATAGTCAGTCTGGACAGACACTCACGGGTCACTGCCGCGCCCGGGTCAGGCTGTTCACCGGCCTGGATGATGCCCATCCTCTCCGCCGCCCCGTAGTATGCTTGATACCAGGGTTCTTTTTCTGATTGTGCTCCTACCCGGTAGGCGATATCATAACGGCTGGCGCTGCTTTTTACCAGCATGGCGATGAGCTCAGCCTGGGTTACCGTGTCGGCGGGCCGGAATTTCCCGTCCTCTCCGGTAATAATCCCGGCACGGGCGAGCTGTTCAATTGTCTCGCGGGCAGGATGCCCGGCCAGGTCGTCAAACTTAACCTCCGCACCGGTTGCTTCCACTACTTTCCCCTCATGGTTTAGCAGCTGACCGGTGAAAGCGTCCAGCATGGCAAAGTTGCGTAAGGACATATGATATACCAGGTGGACTTTGGCTTTCTGTGCCCCCATCCACTCGTCACGTGGCCATATGCGCGCATATTCCAATTCTAACGGGGCCTGCGGCAGGTATTTATCCGCGGCTGCCTCACCGCTTATGGCGCCCTGCGGCTCCGGGAAAACCACGTCCCACCAGTTCATCCGGTAGTTGATTACATCACCGGTTGTACTGTCAACACTGATGAAAAACCCGTTTTGTGGAAACCGGATATCGTTGACCACCCGGGACCATTCAAAAATATATGAGCGGGGTAGTGGCTTCTCTGACGGGGATAAAACCGGCCCGAGTTCCGAGCGGGAATTACTGAAAAGCACCTGTTCCCACCTGTTGGGCTGAGTTTTTTTAATAAAATCTTCCGCCTTTTGACGCGCGGCTTCCTCGCTTATTTTAACTTCAGGAGTCTCTAACTTTATGGAGTAACTATTACTGCTAAAGGATACCAGCTCACCTGTTGACGCGTCCACAGATACGTCCAGCGACTTGCGGTCTGCCTCGTCACCTGACTGCCAGTTAAAGTGCCAGGTTCTATTTTCCTTGAACATATAATCCTGTTCGAGCCGGCTGCTGTTCAGGGCATACCCCTGCGGTACTTTAACCAGGGATTTGGCCAGCTCAAGGGCCTTGTCCATG
>JAQVOX010000106.1 GCA_028702435.1 Desulfotomaculaceae bacterium
TATCAAGGGTTGACAATATTTTTGGTACCATTTGTGGCCAGGCTATATCGAGTAAACCAGCTACATTGGTGAAACGCCCGACAGCCGGCCGTAAACTTAAATCAACACGCTTTTCTACCCCTTGCACAAACCAGAATAAGGGACTACCAAGCATTAATAAGTGACCAACTTTACCTGCTGCACGCTGATTTTGCAGCATAGCACAAAAGCTAACAATTGTGCCCAGACTATACCCGATCAGGGTCACAGGCTCATGATATTGATCGATAGCCTCATAAAGACGTTCGTTAACTAACCGGTAATTTTTATTTAGGTATAAATATGAAAAAATATCCCCAAAATTATCCACAATATTATCCATGTAATTGTGCATAGCACCGTGGTTTTCTACAAAAGGTGAGTGTGGTGAGACCAGTTCCTCCTTAGCTCTTTTCTTTAACCCCAAGATTTGGATTTGCAAAATATCTTCCACCGGTTTTCTTCCCGCTTTGGGGCCGGGAACGAGGTCATAATAATAAACCCCTCCGAACCGGTCTTCTGTTAATATCAAACCTTGCCTAGCTAACTCACGCTGGAGCGGAACCGCCCAATCCTTCCAATAGTCCCAGTTACCGCTATAGCCCATACCATGAACAAATAAGATTACCCCAATTTCCTTACCCCCGTTGTTCATATTTATACATTATATTCCGGAGGCGCCCATACAGCTACGGCCCCCAAAAAACCATTTATCCGTTAAAAAAACAAACCCTACCACTAGTGGTAGGGTTATACTAGACATTTTTTATCACTGGTAATAAATATCTTCTTCCCGTCTTGCAAAAAGTTTTGCCAATAGCATGCCGGCGACAAACCCGCCGGCATGGGCCAAAAAAGCAACTCCCTGCGCTGCTTGTGACGTCAGGCTGGCGATACCGCTGAGAAGTTGCATAACAAACCACAATCCCAGAAATATAACTGCCGGGATAGGAACAACTTGAATAAACACAAAGATAAAAATAAGTGTCAGTACCTTTGCCCGCGGAAAAAGGATTAAATAAGCCCCGAGAACCCCGGCAATTGCTCCACTTGCGCCGATCAAGGGAACCTCTGACAGCGGGTTGGTCAATACATGGGTGATGGTGGCAAGGTAACCGGTTAAAAGATAAAATATCAGGTATTTAAAATGACCCATACGCCCTTCGATATTATCCCCAAAAATCCAAAGATAAAGCATGTTACTCAATACATGAAACCACCCGCCATGCAAAAACATGGCTGTCGTAAGCCTCTCCAACTGCTCCCCGGTAAAACCAACCAGCAAAAGCTGCGCAGGGATCACCGAGTTTGTATAGATAAAGTCCTCATAATATCTACCAAGCGTCAATCCATAAACAAAAACAAACAGGTTTAACAAGATCAACAGAATATTAACAACCGGGAAACTCCGCGAAGGAATATTATCCCTCAAAGGAATCGTAGCAAATTGCCTCCTTTAGCTGCATTCTTTTTCAGGTTAAGTTCACTATTGGTAACTAGATTTATTTATTATTTTCCCCTTTGATGCGATAATTACAAAGGTGGATCCTGGTTTAGAACACAGATTTTAGGTGCTACAGTTAATCGGAATTTAGCCGTAGCACAGATAAGACATCTGTAAATACTTTTCCGGATTTTTCGTTAATAACCAGTTTTGCCTTGTTATCCCATGGAGTTTCATCATTATTGATAATCACCAGTTGTCTAGCGTATTCCGGGAGCGAAGCAACCGGATAAACTTGAAGACTGCTGCCGACAACAATCAATAGCTGGCAGCCGGAAAGAACTTGAGTAGCCTGAAAGTAATCATCCCCCATTGAATCCTCAAATAGAACAATATCGGGGCGCAACACACCACCGCATTGATCGCACCTGGGCGGGTTTGTCCCCGCATCGAACTGCCTGACCAACTCGTCAAAAGAAAAGCTTTTCTTACAGTCAAAACAATGGCAGGTACGTAAATGTCCGTGCACTTCCCATACTTTTTGGGAACCGGCCTTACGGTGAAGCCCATCAATATTCTGGGTAATTACCCCCACCAGGTGGTCTTTTTTTTCAAGATTAGCAAGGGCATAATGGGCGGCATTGGGCTTGGCGTCTGAAAAGAAGATCCATCTTTTTAAATTATTATTATAAAAACCTGTCGGGTCACGGCGGAGCGAGGAAGCGCTGGCGACTTTCATGGGGTCGAACTTATGCCATAGACCGGTACCCGCACTGCGGTAATCCGGGATGCCGCTTTCCGTGCTGATTCCGGCGCCAGTGAGGGCAAAAGTACGGGAAGATTTCTGTAAAAGCTCCACCAGGATATCAATTTTCTCTTTGTATTCCATGATCTCACCTCATATATATTAATAATTTAATGTTCTTTATAATTAAATTTTATATTAATTACCTTTGGCTGTAAATACAGGTACCGCATGATTCTCTAATATCTCCTTATTCGCACTAACTAATTGTCAAGTATGTAAAGTATTGTTATACTAGTATAACAATACTTTAGTTTGACCAGTGAAAGAACAGCGTATTTTTATGGTGATAAAAACAACAGCAGATGCTTACTTGTCTGCTCCCAGCCCGGCCAGGGGGTCTTTATCATCAACACTTCTGCCCAGGTAAAGGCAGCAAGCCCCCAGCAGCAGGTTCAATACCGCAAAGGCGAGGTAAATTAAACTTAGGTTGGTTGTGCCTCGCATCAAGATATACCCCCCATAGAGCAATAACCCGTACAAAAAATAACTCTTTGCTTTCGTTCTGCTGGTGAAAATAGTATCTTTAAGAGCAGCAACTATCCTGTTACGGTTCCCTCTTGTAGTCAAAGGCGTTCCGGGCCCGGACTGTTCTGCAGGGATTCCGTCGAAGCCGGCCTGTCTAGCGAGATCCATCAACTTATACCGGTCAATTAGTTTTATATTCATTCCCTTGCGGGACAACTCCGTAGCCACTCTGGCTGCACCTGGTCCAAACTCCCCACAAGTTACCAGTAGCCCGTTCTTAAACCCCTCTAGTTTAAGGGCGCCGGCTAAGGCCCGAATATCAGATGGAGTGATTTCTCTATCCCCTTCAGGGTATTTGCATTGAATAGCTACTGGTGTGCCATGATAATCACTTACTAGATCAATGCCCCAATTTTTGACTTCTTCGCTTCCTTTACCCTCTTCCGGAACCAACACATTCTGGAAACCAGGCAGCCCGGCGATAATTTTATGCACATAAGGCTTGAATTCACTCTCGGGGTTCATATTTTTTAAATTCTTAATCATTCTTTGACCGGCTAACCAACGCCGGCGCTTGTTTTGCTTTTTTTGCAGCCTAATATGCAAGAATTTCCGGAGCACCAGCGCTTCAAACACAAGCAGCGGTATCGAAAATGTTAGAGCAGTGGTCAGTTTTCCAGTAAAGTTGGCCATGAGCAAAAAGGTGATCAACCAAACCAGCAATAAAGCTCCTATCTGATCAACCTGGCGGCCTAAAAAGCTTCTGGTATCTTCTTTCGGCTCTTTTATTATATAAGCCATTTACAGCACACTCCAATGTCATATTTATTTATAAGTTATTTTAGCCAAAATTGTTAAAAAAGAAACATGTTAATCACTCTAAACTTGCCAGGGTAGGTTAATTGGGGTACAATTTTACAGATATTTATTAATAATTATTTTTCAATAGAATTTGGGAGGGAACTACCAATGTTGTACGAAAGCACCCGGGGCCAGTTCAGGCCGGTTTTATCAGCGGAAGCAATAAAGCTGGGTTTATCACCTGACGGGGGGTTATTCGTTCCTCACGAAATTGTACGTATTAATGAGGAGCAGCTAAAGGAGCTATTAGGTTTGGGGTATCAGAAGCAGGCTGCCGCAATTTTGACGAAATATCTTACTGACTATACAAAAGCGGAGATTGATGATTGCGTCAAACTTGCTTACAATGACATAAAATTCAGTTCGCCGGCAATTGCCCCGGTGCACAAACTAGACGAAACGCTCTATATTTTAGAGCTGTGGCACGGTCCTACTTGTGCCTTTAAGGATATGGCGCTGCAAATTCTACCACATTTATTAACCAAGGCCGCCGCCAAAACCGGGGATTGTTCCACTATTGTAATCCTGGTGGCTACCTCCGGTGACACCGGCAAAGCAGCCCTGGAAGGGTTTAAAGACGTGCCGGGCACCAGGATTATCGTTTTTTACCCGGAAGAGGGGGTCAGCGCTGTGCAGAAACTACAGATGATCACCCAAGAAGGAAATAACGTTAGTGTGGTAGCAGTACAGGGTAATTTCGACGACGCTCAGAACGGGGTCAAAGATATCTTTGGAAACTTGGGGTTTAATCAGGATTTATTGCATGAAAACTACAGACTTTCCTCGGCCAACTCAATTAACTGGGGTCGCTTGGCGCCCCAGATTGTGTACTATTTCTCAGCATACCTCGACCTGGTAGCCAAAGGTAACGCTGTCCTGGGCGAAAAGGTGAATTTTGTCGTACCAACCGGCAACTTCGGCAATATCCTCTCAGCCTTTTATGCCAAGGAAATGGGTCTGCCGGTAAACAAATTGATTTGCGCGGCCAATGCCAATAAAGTCCTAACCGATTTTATCCATACTGGTGTATATAACCGGGAGCGACATTTCTATAAAACTATTTCACCCTCCATGGATATCCTGATCTCCAGCAACCTGGAGCGGTTGCTTTATCACCTGACCGGACGCGACTATGTTAAGACTAGGGAATGGATGACTAGTCTAAAAGATAACGGTAATTATCAAATTGACGAACCTACTTTGGCCAGGATTAACAAAATTTTCTGGTCTGATTACGCAGGAGACAACGAGACCATGGAAACCATTCGCTCCTGCTTCGACGAATACGGTTATGTTACCGATACGCATACTGCTGTCGGCATTAATGTCTATAAAAAATATATAGCCGCGACAGGCGACAAAACCAAAACAGTTGTGGCGTCAACTGCGAGTCCGTTTAAATTCAACACCAGTGTTGCCAGAGCTATCCTTGGGGATGCTGAAGTAAAAGATAAGGATGAGTTTGAGCTATTAACGTTACTTTCAGACGCCAGCGCTATGGAAATACCTGCAGGGCTAAAAGGACTAGAGCAAAAACCTATCCTACACCAGAAGATAGCATCAATAGATAACATCCAGGAAGTAGTTCAATATATCCTGCAACAACCTGTAGCATGAGTCATAACTGATTTATTTTATTATTAAATGCAAATGCAGAAAAGTTCCTATTATTGCGGACTTTCCTGCATTTTATTTAAGCTTACATACAAAGCTCTCTCATTTTCATCATAATCAGCCAAAAACTTACCTTTTATCTCAATATCAAAATGGTTGAAAAATCCCCTGCCAAACACTTTAGTTTTCTTAATATTCTGGCCTTCGTCACTTGCTTTTATCCTAACTACGTTAGTTTCACTATCGTAGGCCAGTTCAACCTTTTCAGCGTTTAGTTTTTCGCGGGCATGCTTGTTTAACACTATGGAATTCTTTGAAAACGTTACCAAAGGTAGCTTAGGTACTCGCTCACCACGGGGCTTATAAATTTCAAATGCCATTTTTCGCACTCCTATACTTACATTTTGATAGATTATAAACAAAAAAATGGCAATTGTCAATCTATTCAAATAATGAATATCTAACAATAGTTTATCGCTAAATACTCAGTGTATCATGACCGTTTATATTTAACTTCTAGTTTCTTTACTAATGAAGCCTTTAATTAGTAAGTTTTCCCCCAAGCTTAAATTTAAGCTATTAACCTAAATTTACTGGCTGCCCCCCGGCATCGACCTGTTGAACAGGATAATTCAGCAATTGTTAATGTTACGGCAGCACATAGCGTTTTGCTCCCCAGTACTCCACAGGATAAATTCCGCTGTCTATTCGATCAAGCCGCACTGTGGAACTACTGCTGGGGGAATGAATCATCATGCCGTCTCCGGTATACATACCAACATGGTGGATCTGGCCCCGACCTCCCTTGGCAGCAAAGAATAACAAGTCACCAGGCAAAAGTTTATTCCGGGCTACCGCTACCCCCTCTCTTGCCTGCTCATCAGCGTCTCTGGGAAGGGACACTCCCTGGGACTGGTAAAGACGCATGGTAAAGCCGGAACAATCAAAGCCATACGATGAAGTACCGGCCCAAATATACCGCACACCCAAAAAACGCTTTGCTTCACTTATTATTGCATCCCTAGAAAAAGTTAATTTCCTTGACTTTTTAACATCCTGCCCGGACAGGTAACCGGTATTACCGTCAGGGTTCCGGACGGTAACAGTCCCTTCATGTTCTTCCAGTATTGGAAGCCTAGTTTGGTAACAGAGCTCAACTGAAGCACCGGTTAGTTCTTTATTTAGGTAAAGCTTAATCACAGGTTTGGCTGCAACGGCGCCGGGTAGATTTTTCAAATCCCTTAAATAAGTTTGGTTAATCACAATATGAGCTGCCGGTACCCAACCAGGATAGCCGTACTCGTTTAGGGCGCTTTTCTGGTTTATGGCAGCTACTTTTAACCAGTCACCCTGGCGCTCCAAAATTACCAACGGTTCACCATAAACCGCCTGCGTTTCTGCTTTTCCCACCAGCCATAAACGCATTTCGGTGTCCATACCGGTGGACCAGGCAGCCGGGTTACCGGGTTTATT
>JAQVOX010000107.1 GCA_028702435.1 Desulfotomaculaceae bacterium
CAGGAGGTTTTATATTGCTACCTGGTACAACCGCTTTACTTAATGTTATATATTCACCCCTTAACTCAGCTGCCTCTTGCGGTACCACTGCCACTACCCCATTGGGTAGAGGACCGCCGGTAACCACCCCGGCAGCCTGTCCAGAGCCTAGGGAAGCAACAGGCATTTCTCCCGGTTGGAGGCGCTCTATGACCCGATAGGACCCACAGTCTCCCTCAGGGACGGCGTAGCCGTCCATTGCCGCCTGCGCGTATGGGGGCAGGTCATGCTCCGCAATAATATCTTCGGAAACAACTCTGCCTAACACCTGAAGCAGGGGCAAAGACACTACAGGTAAGACTGTAACGTGGTTTAAGATAATATCCTGAGCCTTTTCTAGTTCTATATTTTCAAGCACCTGGCTACACCTCTGCCTCAATGTTAGATTCCTACCACCTTACCAAAAGCACAAGCCGGATAACGACAAATCGCACATTCTTCACAGAGACCGCCTTGCCCCAGCGCTACAATATCTGCCTTAGTCAAACGTTCTCTGGTAAACACGCGCGGCAGCACCAGATCAAAAACCGTAATCTTGTTAAACATCGCGCAGCCCGGCACACCGCAAATCGGTACTTGTCCCAGATAAGCCAGCATAAACATAGAGCCAGGCAATACCGGTGCACCATAAGAAACAATATCGGCTCCGGCCGCCTTGATCCCGGTCGGGGTCACATCATCCGGGTCTACCGACATACCTCCGGTAAGTACAACAAGTTCCGCTCCTTCACCGATCAGCCTCCGGATTTCCGTGGCAATCAGGTTCGGGTCGTCAGGCACAAGTACATGTCCTAATAATTTGGCACCGAATGATACAACTTTTTCGCTAATAACGCTCGTAAAGCCGTCCTCAATTCGTCCAGAATAAACCTCACTTCCGGTGGTTATAATGCCAACCGAAAGCGGCTGAAAGGGTTTTACAGATAATAATGGTTCCGTGCAAATTTTTTCTGCTTCGTCTAGAATTTGGCGGTGTATAGTTAGTGGAACAACCCTAGTTCCGGCAACAATCTGATCTTTAGAAACTACCCGGTTATTATGCACCGTTGCCAATACCACCCCATCTAGGCTGTTGAGGTGGTTTAACCTGTCGCCCCGCACTTTCAACATGCCGTCGCAAGAGGCCCGTAGGTTTATTTTGCCCTGATTTGGTTCACCCCAGTCCAACCCTGGCCCGGAGGCTAGTTGGGCCAGGCGCAAAGCCGCTTCGTCTTCATGGACTAGTTCAGGTGAGCTTTCCCATACATAGATATGCTCTTTTCCTAAATCACGGAGCTTATTAACATCTTCCTTCGTTAGGATCTGACCTTTCCGAAAGGCACGTTCTTTTTCACGACCAGGAATAATTCTGGTAATATCGTGACAGAGGACCATACCCACCGATTCGGCTACAGGCACCTTAAGCATGAAATATTCCCCCTAGATTTTCTCGCCCTTAACAGCGCCGGTGATATACTTTTCTTCAATAATGTCAATAACTTAATATACTCCATTATACGATCGAGGTCAACACCTCACCATAAATGCTAATTTTGCTAACAACTTAAACTGAATTTTAACAAACAATTAAGAGACGATACTAAACACCTAATTAATTATATATTAAAAAATTTTTCCTCTTCTCCTTAAAAAGGTTCAAGGCATTAGCATACTTCCCTTCAATCTGCTGCGGGGTCAGGCCCTGCTCTAAATATCGTCCGATCTTATCCGTGCCCATAATCTTGTCAAACTTTACTATGGCCTGGCCACTTTTGGGTACAGCCAAATTGTTCAGCATATGCGCGTAGGTCAAGGCGTATATTCCTGTTTTAGCCGGGTTGAACAGGCGATAGTCTTTGATTTTTAACCTGACTCCCCCTGCCTCTCCCCTGTTTTCCGGAATAAAGGTTACCCCTGGAAGATCCGCCTGATTTAGTAGCCTGGCATATTTTTCTGAGTTAATACCTTTTCCACCGATCCATTTGAACTGGTCCCCCTGATAGACACCCGTCCCTTCCCCCAGGCCGGTAGCCATATAGCCAAAAACCGCATTTAGGTCCGGAATGTTCGGAGATGTTTGCACCCAGGGCAGCCCGGTGTCCTGATAAATCATCTTTCTATTATAGCCTTCCATCGCAATCACTTCTAGTTGGGCGCCGATTTTGCGGTTAAAAAACCGGGCCAACTCACCGGCGGTCATCCCGTGCGCCATCGGCAGGTTGTCGACACCGACAAAGGTTTTATAAGGATCTTCCAAAACCGGGCCCTCCACCACATTGCCCCCCAGGGGGTTGGGCCGGTCCAGGACGATGACCGTTTTGTTATATTTTTGGGCCGCCACCAGGCAGTAATTCAGGGTAGACATATACGTGTATGACCTAGCCCCGATGTCCTGGATATCAAACACCAGCACATCCACCGGGCGCAGCATTTCCTCGGTGGGCATCCTGGTTTCGCCGTAAAGGCTGTAGACAGGAATCCCCAGCGAAGGGTGGGTGTAGGACTTCACATACTCGCCTGCCGCAGCAGCGCCGTTGATGCCGTGCTCAGGGCCGTAAAGCGCCGACAGGCGGACAGACTGGTCGTTGGCCAGCACGTCAATCATGCTGCCCCCCTGGCGGGTCACCCCACTCTGGTTGGTCACTAGGCCCACCCGCTTGCCCTCAATCAGGTAGTGGTATTTGCTCATTAACAATTCATTGCCCAGCTTAAACTGCCGTGGCTCAGTCGATCCATTGTCTTTAACCGGGGCAGGGGAGTTGACTTTGTCGTCCTCCCTCTGGGCTGGGCCAGGCCCCTGGGCCGGTCCAGGCAAGACATCACTTATCTCTTCAGTCCCTGTCCGCCCGCTGGCAGGCTGGGCATTTTCATTCTGGTCTGCAACATTTTTGATGCTGCAGCCGGCAAAGACGAACGCGATGAGTAAAAACGCGATCAGCAGCAGTACTTTTCTCATAAGTTTCCCCCCTTACATAACTTGGATGGCTCCAACCTTATATCTCCAACAGCTCAAGTCCACTTTGAGGGTGTACTCTTCTCTGCACAGGACAGTTTAACAGCTCCTGGATAACAACCTCGCCAATGTGCCAAACGGTTACTCCCTGCCTGGCACAGCCGGTAATTGTATCTCTTTCCCGGCCAAAAGCGGCATGCAGGTGCAGCCTGGGCAACCCGTCCTGGTTGGCAAAGATGGTGCCGTATCCAACTGCTTCACTGATGCCGGAAAGTGCGGTTACTACCGGCACAGGTTTATGATCCGTAGCTGCTTTTGGCCCAACAACCACCTTGCTTCCCACCTCTGCTCCACCAACAAATAAGACATAAGCCGCACTGATCTTCTGCTGCAAGGCAAACTCCTCGATCACACCAGGGATAATGTCGCCCTGTTCCAATCTGATCACAAAAACCCGCCCCGGGCTTGCCTGGGTATATTTCACCTGTTCATTCTCCTATCTTAGTAGAGTAAATAAACCTTCCGCTGGTTCACTTCTTGCTTTTTAATGATCTTTTTTTATAGTTTTTACTATATTATTAATAACCCTGAGGATAAGCGCAAATATTATAATGGCAGCCAATATGGTCAGAAGCCCCAGGACAATTCCAATAAACACTAATATTACATTGCGGGGAAATAGTTAATCACCAGTATAACAGCTACACCCAATAGAACGACCAGTATAATTGCTGTTTTTGAGATATTAAACCTTTCCCTGCCCTAAATTTCCTACCGTCATCGTACCAAACATCTTAACGGCTAACAAGATCTATATAATTATCCTATAAAATTCGTGTCCTTGGAAATAATAATACGATTAATAACATTTAAAGATGGGGATGGGTATGCAAAAACAGAGTTCATTAGGACAAAACCAGGAGAAGAGCTTAAAAGTAATAGACACCCTGGTATCCAAGGCCCAGATCGCCTTGCGCTCCTTTATGTCCTTTAGCCAGGCGGATGTGGACAAAATAGTTAAGGCCATGGCTTTGGCCGGGCTGGACCAGCATATGGAGCTGGCAAAAATGGCCGTCCAAGAGACCGGTCGGGGAGTTTATGAGGATAAAATCACCAAAAATATATTTGCCACCGAATACGTTTATCACAGCATTAAGAATCATAAAACTGTAGGTTTAATCATGGTGGATGAAGAGGAGGACTTCGAGGAAGTAGCAGAGCCGGTGGGTGTAATTGCCGGCGTAACGCCGGTGACCAACCCTACGTCCACAGTAATGTTCAAGTCCCTGATCTCCATCAAGACCAGGAACCCGATCGTTTTCAGTTTTCACCCCGGCGCCCGGCAGTGCAGCGCGGCTGCTGCCCGGACCATGCTGGAAGCCGCGGTAGCCGCGGGGGCGCCGGAAAACTGCATCAGCTGGATTGAGCACCCGTCAGTTGAAGCAACGCAGCGCCTGATGGCCCACCCGGGAGTGGCGATGATCCTGGCCACAGGCGGCACCGGTATGGTCCAGTCTGCATACAGCAGCGGCAAGCCGGCCCTTGGTGTGGGGCCGGGAAACGTGCCATGCTACGTCGAAAAAACCGCCAATCTGAAAAGGTCGGTTTCTGATTTGATCCTGAGCAAGACTTTTGACAACGGCATGATCTGCGCCTCCGAGCAAGGTTTGATCGTGGATCGGGATGTGGCAGGCCGGGTAGAATCGCTCCTGACTCAAAACGGCTGCTATTTTCTCCAGCAAGAGGAGATCAAGATGCTGGAGCAACTGGCTACCTGCGGGGGCACTTGCTCCATGAGCCCGGATATCGTCGGCAAGCCCGCGGCTTCCGTTGCCCGGATGGCCGGCTTTCCCGTGCCGGCCGGTACAAAAATGCTAATCGCCAGGCTGGCGGGAGTGGGGCCGGATTACCCACTGTCCCGGGAAAAACTAAGCCCAGTCCTAGCTTACTATGTTGTTGAGAGCTCCCGGGAAGGAATCGAGCGCTGCGAGCAAATGGTAGAATTCGGCGGCATGGGTCATTCAGCGGTAATTCACACCGATGACGAAAAGCTTGTTGAGGAGTTTGCCGGACGTATTATGGCCGGCCGGATTATTGTCAATGCCCCTTCCACCCACGGGGCCATCGGTGATATCTACAATACCAATATGCCTTCCCTGACCCTCGGCTGCGGCTCCTACGGCAGAAACGCCACCACAGCCAATGTCAGCGCTGTCAACCTAATCAACATCAAAAGAGTGGCTAAGAGGAGGGTTAATATGCAGTGGTTTAAGGTGCCGGAAAAGATCTTCTTCGAACACGGGGCAGTCCAATATTTATCCCGTATGCCCGACATTAGAAAGGCGTTTATTGTCACGGACCAGTCGATGGTGCAACTAGGCTATCTGGATAAACTAAAATACCACCTAGAAAAAAGAGCGCCCCGGCCGGCCATTGAGGCCTTCAGCGAGGTCCAGCCCGACCCGTCTCTGGACCTGGTGCTTAAAGGGCGCGATCAGATGAAACAATTCCAACCAGACACCATCATTGCCTTAGGTGGCGGCTCGGCCATGGACGCAGCTAAAGGGATGTGGCTTTTTTACGAGCACCCGGAGGTGGAGTTTGAATTTTTGAAGCTGAAGTTCCTGGATATCCGCAAGAGGACCTATAAATACCCCAAACTTGGCCGCAAGGCCCGCCTGGTGGCCATCCCTACTACTAGCGGCAGCGGGTCGGAGGTAACCGCCTTCGCTGTGATCACTGATCACGGCCGGGATATCAAGTACCCCCTGGCCGATTACGAACTGACCCCGGACGTGGCCATCATCGACCCGGTCTTTGTCAAAACCCTGCCCCGTGCGCTGGTGGCCGACACGGGCATGGACGTGCTGGCTCACGGCATTGAGGCCTATGTTTCAGTGATGGCCTCTGAATACACCGACGCGCTGGCCCTAAAGGCGATCGAGCTGGTGTTTAAGTACCTGCCTCGTTCCTGGCGTGACGGGGACCCGGAGGCCAGGGAAAAGATGCACTACGCCTCCACCATGGCCGGGATGGCTTTTACCAACGCCTTTTTGGGAGTCAACCATGCCCTGGCCCACAAGGTAGGCGGCGAGTTTGATCTCCCCCACGGCCGTGCCAACGCCGTGCTCTTGCCTTATGTCATCGAGTACAACGCCAGCCCGCCCTCGAAATTCGTTTCCTATCCCAAATATGAGTACTTCATCGCGCCGGAAAAATACCGGCAGATCGCCGCCCACCTGGACCTACCCGCAACCTCAAACGAGGAGGGCGTTCAGAATTTAATGGAGGCGGTAAGTGGGTTGAGCCGGTCCTTGGGCATACCGTCCTCTTTTGCCGAGCTGGGCCTAGACCGGAAACTTTACATAACCAGGCTCCCCCAGCTGGCGGAAAAGGCCTTTGAAGACCAAACCACCATCACCAACCCCCGCCTGCCCTTGATCAGCGAGCTAGCCGAAATACTGCTCAAGGCCTATGACCCGGCGTCTTTTGGCGACGCTCAGGCCGGTGATGAAAAAATAGCTCCCGTTTATACATCAGCAGCAAAGCCTGGGACTGCAATAGTTTCTCATTGATAATTATGGAGCCTTAGCAATGAAATCTGCCCGCTGCTTAATATAGAAAAAATCCGCTAATCCTCCTGGATTTTACCATCGGTGGTGATCGTTACGATCTGCCACGGCAGCATTTTGCCACTGTTGATAA
>JAQVOX010000108.1 GCA_028702435.1 Desulfotomaculaceae bacterium
GATGAAAACGGTCAACCGGTTATTACTAAGCTTGTAAATGATGTGGAAAAGGATGCGCACGGCAATGTCCTGCTTTCCGGTACGGGCACTCTTGGCGATTTATTAGCTAAGGAAGTGCGCACGAAACTAAATATTAAGAGAGTACGCTCTGATACGTTTGGTTATCTGCAAAGATCATTCTTTGGTTGCGTATCTGATGTTGACCAGCAAGAAGCAAGGGAAGTTGGGGAAAAAGCAGCACATTATGGAATTTGGCATAATATGGATGGATCGATTACTATTCAAAGAACAGGCTATTATTCGGTTGATTACAAGCTTAGATCGCTTGCGGATGTTGCTAGTAAGACCAGACACATGCCGGATGAATTTATTAATGCGGCAGGCAACAACGTGACGGACGCATTCAAATACTATGTCAGACCACTGCTAGGCTCTTTTTTGCGAGCAGCACATAGGCTTAGAGCGCCCCTTGTGCCAAAGATTCTTAATAGAAAAATCAACGCAAAGGCTTAAATAGGTATTGACAATTTGGGTAGGGTTTACATTAAATTATAATAATTGAATATTAGCTGAGACAGATGAGACGAGATAAGTGGAGAGATTAGTTTTGCGGAGCTTGGTTAGTGCGCATAGACCAGGGCTTGCTTAGCTCTGGTTTTTTATTTTTTTTTCTGGTATTTTTAAAGACAGCTAATGCTGGTATATAATATAAGACGACAATAGCTTTGAAAGGTGGTGTGTATTGATATTTGAAAGACCTGGACGTCAAATACTTTGAGCATATTCCGGTTGTGCCCAATAGGAATTTAATTCTTATAAAGTTAGGCTACAGGAAGGGTATCACCGCACTCAGTGAGAAAGATAATAGATTTATAGATTCGGAGATTAATAGAGCGCTTCTTTTATGTAATGCAAGGGGAGCTTTTTGCTATTGCCATATTAATAACCATTTGACCAATAAGGTCGTTCTGGAAAACGGTATTGAACTGAATAGTGAAAAGCTATCGTCATTTCTACATAATTGTAATGAAGTTGTGCTTATGGCCTCTACTCTTGGGAGGGAAATCAGTGATAATATTGCCGAGGCCATAAAAAATGGCAACGCGGCATCAGGCCTGATTCTTGACGCGGTAGCGTCCCAAGTGGCTGATATGGCTTTGGACTGGATGGTGATCTTGATCAATAAAATAATCAAGATCAAAGGGAAAACCTTGACCAAACGCAGGTTCAGCCCTGGCTATGGAGACCTTGACCTTTTTAATCAAAAGATCATTTATGATATGCTTAATCTTAAGAAAATGGATATTTCCATAACAGATAAATTTATGCTTGAGCCGGAAAAATCAGTAATAGCGATTGCTGGGATAGAGGTGTTACATGGATAAAGCTTTATTTAAACAAATGGCAGCAGAGAAAATCGTATTATTAGATGGCGCCACAGGCACCGAACTGCATAAAAGAGGTATACCAAAGAATACCTGCCCCGAACAGTGGGTGTTGGAGCATCCCCATGTGCTTAAAGAAATTCAGGGTGAATATATTAAGGCGGGCTCTGATATCATTTTTGCTTGTACTTTCGGGGTCAACAGGATTAAATTAAAAGAATTTGGGCTGCAGGATCAAGTTCGGGAAATGAACCGGGAGTTGGTCAGGATATCTAAGGAGGTAGCGGGTACAAGCTGTCTGGTAGCCGGTGACCTGGCGCCGACAGGAAAGTTCGTGGAGCCTTTTGGGGATATGAAATTTGATCAGCTTGTTGATGTCTATAAAGAACAGGTCCAGGGACTGCTGTCTGGTGGCGTTGATCTTTTTGTGATTGAAACTATGATTGATCTGCAAGAGACCAGAGCCGCTGTACTGGCGATCAAGGAAACCTGCGACTTGCCGGTAATTACCAGTATGACCTTTGATACCAGCGGTAAAACCTTAACTGCCAGCGATCCGGTGACTGTCTTGATCACTCTGCAAAGTTTAGGTGCTGATGCTGTAGGTGCTAATTGTTCCACCGGCCCTAAAGATATGTTGAAAGTTGTTGAGCTGATGCTGCCGTATGCCAAGGTTCCGATTATGGTGAAACCCAATGCGGGATTGCCGAGACTAGTCGACGGAAATACGGTTTTTGATATGGGACCTGAGGAATTCGGCAAATATGCAGTTGATTTTGTTGAAAAAGGAGTAGGGTTAATTGGAGGCTGCTGTGGTACTACCCCACTGCATATAAAAAGTGTTAGGGAAAACCTGGCCGGGCTAAAGCCCGCCGGCCGGAAGTTCAAGCCCTACCAGGCGCTGACTTCTACTAGAAAGACTGTCTTTTTTGGAGATACCTATCCGGTCACGGTGGTGGGGGAAAGGATTAATCCTACCGGCAAAAAGCAGCTTAGTGAAGAACTGAAAAACGGTAAGTTTACCGAAGTTAAACGTTTAGCTGTAGAGCAGGTAGAAAACGGAGCAGAGATCCTGGATGTTAATGTGGGGATGCCTGGCATTGACGAGAAAAAAACCATGGTGAAAGTGGTCAAGCTATTAAGTAGTGTGGTGGAGTCTCCTTTATGTCTGGATTCTTCCTCTCCCGATGTGCTTGAAGCTGCTTTACGAATTTATCCCGGCCGGGCTTTGATTAATTCCATATCGGCGGAAAAAGCAAAAATGCAGCGCATGCTCCCGATTGCCCGCAAGTATGGCGCCATGTTTATCTTGCTTCCTTTAAGCGACGAGGGTATACCGGGGCAAGCGCAGGGAAGGTATGAAATAATTCATAATATTATTAGCGCAGCTAAAGCTTATGGTTTCGAAACCGGTGACATCGTGGTGGATGGACTAGTGATGTCGGTTTCTTCAAATCAGAGTACGGCGGAAGAAACCTTAAAAGTGATTAGCTATTGTACTGAAACGATTGGTTGTGCTACCATTCTTGGACTTTCTAATGTTTCTTTTGGTTTGCCTAATCGAAGTTACATCAACTCAGCATTTCTAGCGATGGGGATTGGTAAAGGATTAAGTATGGCCATAGCTAATCCTTCCAGTGAAATAATCATGGCGATTAAGGCTGCTTGTGATGTTTTAACCGTCAGAGATAAAAACAGTTTCGCCTATATCAGCAAGTATGGTGAAGGCAATGTAGTAAAGCCTAAAATAGTAGAGCAGAAAAATTTGAAAACAGTGGATAAAATTTTTCAGTCTGTACTCGAGGGAGATCGAGAGAATGTAGTGGGCTTGCTCCAGGAAGCGTTGGATGAGGGTACGAAACCAGGCGGTATTATCGATGGTTACTTGATCCCTGCTATTACCGAGGTGGGTAATCTTTACGAAGAAAAAAAATATTTTCTGCCCCAACTCATCCAATGCGCAGAGACCATGAAAACAGCCTTTGATTACCTGGCACCGTTTTTGGCGGGGGAGCGAGAGAGAAGCGGCAAGCAAATCCCGGTTGTTGTCATGGCGACAGTAAAAGGTGATATTCATGATATCGGAAAAAATATTGTCGCCTTGATGCTTAGAAATAACGGATTTACAGTACATGATTTGGGAAAGAATGTGAGTGCCGAGTTGATTATCAGTAAGTCAAAAGAGTTGAAGGCACAAATCATCGGACTTTCCGCCCTGCTGACGACCACTATGGTGGAAATGAAAACTGTTGTGGAACTGGCCAGGAGTGAAGGCCTAGAGGTTAAAATTATGATTGGCGGAGCAGTAGTCAATGAAAGTTACGCAGAGGAAATCGGGGCTGATGGTTATTCGAAAGATGCTTACAATGCAGTAAAACTGGCCAAAAAATTAAGTTGCCTAAAATAAATATAAAAATGGATTTAGGCATAACATCAACAAGAGGCTTGGTGACGCTAGAATATTTTTATAGCCCCCATGGTTTAAATCATGGGGGCTATATTAAGACAAGTAAAATCTAGTTTAGCATTTTTTAGCCAAGTGCTTAACAGCTGGAATTGCTACCTGACGTTTCTGCAGTACTTTAAGAGTAAGATCAATTACCATTTTTTCTTCGATTTTTCTGAATTCAAATTCTTCGAAAGGAATCTTTACGTATTTGGGAGGTCGCTTACGGTCAAGGAATTCATCGAACTCTGTGATTGTAGCACTAATTAATTCACAAAATGGAAGTTCATTGAAGTATTCAGTACTCACCTGGTTAAATTCAGAAAAATCCCCAGACGCTAACAAGTCTTTTTCCGGAAATTCAGGGCCAAGTCTTCCAGTTCTCAGATACTGGAACTCCCCAGTCGTATTAAAGTTTACTGGAGCTGGTGCGGCAACATTAAAGACAACAGGTGTTATGCAAGACCAGGGTACATCAACGGTGCAATGACGGATATCTCCGCAAAATCCTTCCAGATTTGAACCGGTACAGGTTGAATAATCGATATTTTTGCGGACAAATCCTTTCAAAAATAGCTTATTGGTGTTTTGTGCAAGCATACATTGAGTAAGTTTTAGTTTCTTCTTAATATTCTTTATCTCAAAAGCAGGTTCGGGTAGGGTTATAGTTGAATCTACGTTGATTTGTACAGTCAGTTCAGCAAGTACAACAGGTAATTTTGCTATAGCACCAATAGTTACTGGAGTTGGCTTAACTGGAGTTTCAGTGCAACTTGGCTTAGTGCCATCTTTATCATAGGATACATCTGATTGCATATATTTACCATACATAATATTACTTACTTTTTCAAGCATTTTATTCCTCCTCATTTAATTGACTTTTTTTATTGCTCCTTAGCTGGTATAATAAATATTATGCAATATATAATAAATGTGTTACCATACATTACCATCAAAATAAACGCATCAACAATTCCATTTGCTATTTGATCCGTAATAGAGTAAAGCCACCTATTTGAAGGTGGCTTACTTTTCATATTTAAATTTATTCCTTTACTGCTATCGATTCAATCTTATCCCCAGGTTTTATTTGGTCCACTATTTCCATGCCCTGCACTACCTTGCCAAAGACTGCATATTTACCGTCCAGCCACGTCGCGTCTTTCTTTAAAATGTAAAATTGCGAACCGGCTGAGTCCGGAGCATCGCTCCGGGCCATTGCTACCGCACCATGTACGTTTTTCAATTCCGGGCTAATCTCCAAAGGTATTGTCCAACCAGGCCCGCCGGAACCATTACCCTGAGGGTCACCGCCCTGGACTACCCAGTCTTCCACGCGGTGAAAGGTGAGACCATTGTAGAAATTAGAGGTTACCAGCTTCTCAAAATTTTCCACAGTAACCGGCATTAACTTTGGATAGACTTCAAGGATGACTGGTCCCTGAGTGGTTTGCATAGTAAACATTTTTGATGTTTCCACATTGGGTTTGTTAGACTCGTTAGAAAGGTTAACTGCTAAAATAATTAGGCAGGCAATGCCAATGCCGAATATTAGCTTTACGATCTTACTGAAGGAAAAAGATGACTTCTTTTGTTCAGCGGCTTTTCTGCGCTTTTTTGACAAGTTTATCACCCCCGCTAGAACATTATTACTTACAATAAAATTCGTCATGAAACATAAAAGTCCTGCTGCAGATTTTTTAGTCACCAGCGTCTCTTGACCCGCCTGAAAGGATATAATTATAATGAAGTAGCAAATGTTGGCGAAGGGAATATTTGTTTGGGGATTACGCGCCCGGCATGAAAAACTATAGGCTTTATCTATCGCTCACTTGCTAAATAACTTATAAATGAGTTACATTTAAGATACTCTTGCCTTCCATGGGAAAACAGCAACTCCCGTTTCCCTAAACAACCGAAAGCGGGTTTTTTGATGTTAGAAAAGGCACGGTCAATTTTAAGAGAACATTTCGGCTACTCATCCTTTAAAAAGGGGCAGGAGCAGATTATTGTCAGCATCCTGCAGGATAAGGATGTCCTAGGGATAATGCCTACCGGCGGCGGGAAGTCTGCTTGCTACCAGATTCCAGCCTTAATGCTTGACGGGCTGACCCTGGTTTTTTCTCCCTTGATCTCTCTAATGAAGGATCAGGTGGACGCGCTTGGCAGTCTGGGGATTCCGGGTACTTTTATCAACAGCAGTCTTAGCTATGCAAAGGTGGAGGAGAGAATCGGCCAGGCAACCCGGGGACAGCTAAAGTTGCTTTATGTGGCGCCTGAGAGGCTAGAGTCAGCCCGTTTTCTGTCTCGTATCCGGCAGCTGCCAATTTCTTTGCTGGCTGTGGACGAAGCACACTGTGTGTCCCAATGGGGCCACGACTTCCGGCCGAGTTATATGGCCATTGGTCAGTTTATTAACGAAATGCCCCACCGGCCTACGGTGGCTGCCTTTACTGCGACGGCCACTGACGAGGTGCGCCAGGATATCATAAAAATGCTCGGCTTGAAGAAGCCAACGTGTGTGGTGACGGGGTTCAATCGGGAGAACCTGTCTTTTGCGGTGGTCCGGGGTGAAAACAAAAGAGATTTTTTACTAGAATACCTAGCTGGCAGTAAAGAACAGGCCGGAATCATTTATGCAGCGACCCGCAAAGAAGTAGACAATCTCTACGAGTTACTCTGCAAGAAGGGCTATGCTGCGGGAAAGTATCATGCGGGGCTAAGTGAAGAGGAGCGGACCGCATACCAGGACCAATTTATCTATGATGATCTCCGGATTATGATTGCTACCAATGCCTTTGGTATGGGGATCGACAAATCTAACGTCCGCTATGTAGATCG
>JAQVOX010000109.1 GCA_028702435.1 Desulfotomaculaceae bacterium
TCGCCACCGGCAGGATTATGGGTCTACGTTCCCGCAAGCCGAACAACTTTGCCAAACCATCGGTAATCATATATTGGGCCAGAGCAACTTTCCCCCAATAACCGATGATCCAAATGAACACAAGAAAACTTTTGACACCGAAAGTAGGCATAAGGTCCGCTATGCTAAATTGAGCAAAAAAAGACCTGGCCGTCATGTCGGCCCCCATGATAGTAACAGCGGCAATAATAGTAAGCGTCACGAAAAACCCGGTTATTAAATTGGCCAGGTGAGCACTAATTAAGGCTTCCCTAGGGCTTCTGATATAAGGAAAGAGCATGGCTAGAATAAGCACTTCAGCCAGGAAGCCGTGGGGGACTAATGAGCTTTTGAGAATGGCCGGGGCCCCGGCCTCCCCGACAGGCAGCAGGGCGGATACCTTCATTAAGGGAATGAGCTCAAGGTTAAAAATTAAATAAATAATCAATGCTAACAGCCAGAATATACTCACGGTCCGTCCGATTACTTCCAGCCCGGAAGAGGTGGCATAAGTGGTGGTAATGATTAACACTAAACCGATTACTATTTCCGGGGTAATAGTGAATACACCGGTCCCAAATATTAAGGCAATAAATTCCCTGAGCGCAGTAGCGGCAAGCCAGGTAAGAAGCAAAATATAAACCAGGCCGGCAATTTTGCCGGCGACATTGCCTAATAATAAAGGGAGATATTCAATTATTGTTTTACCGGGGTATAATTTACCCAACCGGTAAATAACAAAAATAAGACAGGCTGCGCTTAAGGTTGCTATAATCGGCGCCATCCAGCCGTCATGACCGGCCGCTTTGGTTGCGGATAGCGGAACCGTCAATACCGCTGTCGTGCTCACAAAGCTTGCCAGTAAGGCGTTGGTCATATAACCGTCAATTTTATAATTGACATGCTCATTATTCATAACAACCCTCGGATCATGTTTTTTGAACCACCGGATAACTAAAGTACCAAATAAGGATGCTCTTTTTAGCTTTTAGACATTTATGCCGCTAAAAGCAGCGCCGGCAGAGAATGAAAATTATTGGCTAACCGTCTAAGTCAGCAATAGCTCCAGGTACCGGGTCACGGGTAAAAAAACAGTTCTCAGCAGTTTAACGGGATTGGGCAGCGGCCAGCTTAGCGCCAGCCCGAAGCTGTAGACTAGGCCCACCACAAGCAGCACGCTAAAAGCACCCATTTCCCGCCACATCCTATTTTTAATTAACCTTGGCGCCTCAATAGCAATAATCCCCACAAATACCAGGCTCACCAGGATAATCAAGGACATTCCCCCTTCATTATTCTCACTTTTCAACAGGCATTACCGGATCGGAAATCATGGCTGTATGGCGCATTTTAGTTTCCACCTGAAAACTCACCTGCACACCGGGAAATAGTTCCGGCCACCTATTTTTCATCTCTTTCCATTCCCCAGGATACTTGCGGTGTACTGCCTCGCCAAAGCCAAACACATCCGCCCGGTATTCCTGCTGGGCTTTTTCTAGGGCTGCTCCGGCTTCTTCTGCGATAGTCCCGGCTTGAGCCGCTTCCAGCAGCCTGACTGTTTCAGAGTCAACCGGTTCCTGGGTTTCTTCTAAATAAGTTTCCGCCTTAATTTTCACCGTCAGGTAAATCTCTCCGTCCTTGATTTCCGGCAGCAGGGTTGTTTTTGTATTTAGGATTTCCGCTGTAAATAATTTTCCCGTTCCGCCCGGGCTAGGGGATTTGAGAAAACCTTCCTTGACCTCTCCCCTCAGCCACAAAAGGCCCCGGCTTTCTTTTTCATTAAGCCAGCCGACCATTTTATCCTGCCGGAATACAGCCGTACCGTTCAGCTTAATCTGGCGCAACGGCTCCGGGATGCTGCCTTCAGATACTTCGTGCCCTTTCTCCCCGGGGACCGCCTGGTTGAGCTCGGATTCCACAACCGCAGTAAAAGGCTGGGCGCTCTCACTTTCCATCAGCCGGTAAAATTCACCCAACCGCAACGGTGCACTAACCGCAGCCAGGGACTGGTGTTTTAAAATTTCACCAATCCGCATGGACGGAATTGGGTTGAGCGTGCCCGGTTCGTCCAATAGGCTCGCCAGGTCTCCTCTCCCAATCAGAAGCCAATAGCTACGGCGGGTTACTGGATCGCGGTCAAGCAGGTCCAGTATACCGCTTAACCCTTTTTCCCGGGCATATTCTTCAGATACAATTACTACCTGGGCAAAGGCATGGATATTCCGCGCACCGGTCTTAGTAGACAGCATTCTAAACGCTTCAAAAAGAGTATCACCCTCCGATACTAAATTTGTATATGATTTAATGCTTGTCGGCCCTTGGCCGGCCGCCCCCATTAGGTTTTGTCCTTGTCCCTGGGCGCCGGCATTAATAACCTGTACGATTAGCCGTACTTTCCCCCCGGCGGCCGGTTCTATTCCGTACCCGACCACGATGCCCAGTTCTTCCGCCTCCCGCCTGTCCCAGCAGCCAGGCTGCGTTAAAACCAGAAGCAATACTAGCCAGAGGAGCACCATCATTCTGGCCATTTATTATCCCCCTTTCCGCCGGCCGGGCGAGGCGGGTTTTAAATCTCCCGCCTGGCGGCGGCGGTTACGCTTGACGAGTTCCGCGGGACGGGTTTTCATGGCCCACCAGGGGACCCGTACCAGCACGTCCTTGAGATCGCCGGTCTGTAGCGGCGCCAGGGGAGACAGGTAAGGCAGCCCGAAAGAACGCAAGCCGGCCAGGTGAATAGTAAGCATTAGGATACCGAACGCCACCCCGAGTAGACCTAGGGTACCGGCCAGCAACATCAGGGGAAAGCGCAACAGGCGCGTACTGATGCCTAGATTATAGGACGGGTTGGTAAAAGAAGCCAGGCCGGTGGTCGCGACAACGATCACCATCAGCGGGGATACTAAGCTGGCCATCACGGCGGCCTGGCCAATGACCAGGGTACCGGCAATAGTTACGGCCTGGCTAACCGAGCGGGGCATGCGGGTGCCGGCCTCACGCAGGACCTCGAAAACAAACTCCAATAGCAAGGCTTCCACCAGGGCCGAGAAAGGCACTCCCTGACGATAGGAAGAGATGCTGACTAAAAGCCGGAGCGGAAGCATTTCATGGTGGAAGGTAGTAATCGCCACATATAAAGAGGGCAGCAAAAGTGACATAACAAAAGAGATATACCTCAACCAGATAATAACGGTACCGATAAAATAGCGCTGGTAGTAGTCGTCCGGGGAGGTCATAAAGGCCGTTAACTGGGCGGGCACGATAAGCGCAAAAGGGGTACCGTCAGTGAGAATAGCGACCCGGCCATCCAGCAAGGCGGCTGCCACCCGGTCCGGCCGCTCGGTGTGGAGCACCTGGGGAAAAGGCGAATATGGATTATCCTCAATTAATTCTTCCAGGTAGCCGCTTTCCAGCACCCCGTCGATATCAATACGCTTTAGGCGGCTCTTCACCTCCGCTACCAGATCCGGGGCAGTGATGTTTTTAATATAAACGATCGAGACAGAGGTAACGGTTACCCGGCCGATGTTAAGAAATTCAAAGATTAAATTAGGGCTTTTGATCTTGCGGCGGATTAAAGTGGTATTAGTAGGCAGGGTTTCGGTAAACCCCTCCCGGGGACCCCGGAGCAAAACCTCGGAAACAGGCTCGGTAATATCGCGTGTGTTCCACTTCCTGACGTCCATGCTCCAGGCTTGCGCCTGGCCGTTGACGAACAGGATCACTTCGCCGTACAGTATACCGGCCACCACATCATCTATGACCCGGATCGCCTGGACATTGGATACGGTCAGCATGGAGCCGGTCAATAATTCCTGAAAACTTACCCCGGCCCGACTGCCGTCAAGCTGCCGGAGTCCGGCCATAAGCGGCCTAATGATATTGTTATTTAGCACATGTATGTCCACCAGGCCCTCAATATAAACGATGGCCGCTGCAGTTTGCTCTGCCCGGCCTAATAGAAAAGAACGAAAGATCACATCTTGATTTTGGCCCAAAATATTTTTCAACAAGGCCAGGTTATTCTCAAGCTTGGCCATTACATTAATCTTTTTTAATTCATCGGGGTGGTAAACCCACTGTTCACTTTGCTTGTTTTCGGCATTTACAGCGGGTTTCTTTTTCTTAAGTTTTTTTATAGCCCTTGTTAATAATTTAATAGACACAGTCAAAATCTCCTAAATCAAAAATAAATTGCTAATTTTTCATTTTTAGTATGCTTGTTTTTCACAAAATCACTCAGATAATTTATCAGATTATAAAAAAAACACATAGCACAATTTATTTTACTGATCAATATAATGCTTATAACCGGATGTAGATCAAATAAAATCTAAAACGAGGGGTAATAATTGAAAATAAAACAGGAAAATATCAACAATATCGTTCATGAATATCCGGCGACCCAGCGTGAATTTCTTACTCCTACTGCAAGCAGGCGCCAGGGAATTACCATTAGTTTATGTATGATTGTCAAAAATGAAGAAGACGTGCTTGCCCGTTGCCTAAACTCTCTTCAGGACATTCCTGATGAAATTATCATTGTTGACACCGGGTCTACCGACCGCACAAAAGAAATCGCCACCCATTATACCAATATGATCTTTGATTTTAAGTGGCAAAACGACTTCTCTGCAGCAAGGAATTACTCTTTTAGTCCGGCCACAAAGGAATTCATCCTTTGGCTGGATGGAGACGACTACCTTGAAGAAAAAGACCGCCTATTATTACTCAATTTTAAAAAGACAATTGATCCCACTGTAGATAGTGTGACCATGAACTATCATCTCGCTGTTGACCATGCGGGCAAACCGATCCAAAGCCTCCGGCGAAATCGTCTGGTACGCCGGGCCTGTAAATTTCAATGGATCGGACCGGTGCACGAATACCTTGAAGTAGGCGGCAAAATTATCAACAGCGAGATTGCGATTAGACATAAAAAAGATAAAATGCACACTGACCGAAACCTGATGATTTACCGCCGGCGAATAGATGCCGGTGAAGAATTTTCGCCACGAGACTTGTATTATTATGCCAATGAACTCAAGGATAACGCCTTATACGAAGAAGCGCTACTATTCTATAAAAGATTTCTGGACGGCAAATTGGGCTGGGTTGAAGATAATATTGCCGCCTGTATAAAAATGTGCGAGTGTTATGAACATATGGGTAAGCGCGACCAGCAACTACAGTCCCTAATCAGAACACTGGAATACGATCTGCCGCGGGCAGAAGCCTGCTGCCGAATTGGAATGTTATTTTTTAATGAAAATAAACTATTAAAAGCAATATTTTGGTTTAAGCTCTCAACAATGCTGGAAAAACCTTTAAATTCATTAGGTTTTATTGACCATGCTGCCTGGTCCTGGCTTCCTCACTTGCAGCTATGTGTTTGCTATGACCGCCTCGGTAATTTTGAGAAAGCGCGTATGCATAATGATATAGCTCTTTCATACGATCCAACACACCCGAGTATGTTGTTTAACAAGTTATATTTTGAAAAAAAGTTTGCTGAACAATAATATTCGTTTTGAAGGAAAAAGATTTTTCCGAAAGATTTTAGAAAGAGACTGTTTAATGTTAAATTAAAACAATAAATAGTATATAAAGACTTGGGAGAAAAACTAATGAAAAAAACCCATGTGCTAATTGGAAGTCCAGTACAACAGAGCCCAGCAATTTTAAGGGAATTCCTCATCGCTTTAGCGGAGATGGAAAAGACGAGTATGAGCATTGATTATATCTTTATGGACGATAATACGAACGAATCTTCCAGTACACTTCTCGCCGATTTTAAAGAAAAATATGGGCAAGTTGAGATTATTAAAAACAAAGGTTCTCTCAATTACAGATGTGATACCTACACGCATTACTGGCAAGAGGAAATCGTGTGGAAAGTAGCGCGTATGAAAGACAAGATCATCGAATATGCCAGGAAAAACAATTATGATTACTTATTCTTGATCGATTCAGATTTGGTGGCACACCCGCGTACTCTAGTCCAACTAATAAAAGCTGGAAAGGAGATCATCTCCAGCATATACTGGACTTGTTGGCAACCTGGCACTATTGAGATGCCCCAAGTATGGTTAGAGGACCAGTATTCAATGTACAAAAAAATACCTGGTGAAGTTATTACAGATGAAGAAGCTAACCAAAAGATGTATGAGTTTTTTAATCAACTGCAAATCCCCGGAATTTATGAAGTCGGTGGTTTAGGAGCGTGCACACTGATCAGCAACAAGGCGTTGCGTACGGGGATCAGTTTTGCGAAAATAAAAAACCTGTCTTTCTGGGGTGAAGACAGGCACTTTTGCATTCGCGCATCTGCGCTTGGTTTATCACTTTATGTTGATACTCATTACCCAGCTTATCATATCTACCGTGAGTCTGACGTGGATGGTGTGGCCAATTTTAAAAAAAATATCAATAATAATCTATAACCCGGAATGCGGAAATTTTATTCTTCAGTATAAACCTTTGCCACCGCTACCACTAAATCACCTTGATCCATTCGCATCAGGGTCACTCCCTGGGTGGAGCGACCGATAGTGGAAATATCCCCGGCTTTAAGACGAATGATAATCCCTTCAGCGCT
>JAQVOX010000110.1 GCA_028702435.1 Desulfotomaculaceae bacterium
GGATACGTGGCCAATTAAATCATGGAGCAAATATTGTGACACTCCCAGAGGAAACGGGGAGAAACAGGGAAAACAAAGCGTCTCCTAAAGTTTAAGAGGCCCGTATCTACTCGACCCCGCCTAGTTACGGTTTCACTGGTTAGGTGGGTTTATCATTTAGAATGGTAGCACTGATTATGCCTGTCAGCCTTTTAGCTGTTTTTTACTTACCCCTCATCCGGTTCAGAACTGTTGCCAGTTCCCCCCAGGTAACCGTATCGCCAGGCTGGTGGTCGCTATTGATCAAGCCGTCCCTTTTTAACTTGGCAATCTCGAAAGCGGGGTCCCACTGGTCAATTTTAATGTTCATCATTGGCTTAAGGTAGTCATTAATAATACTGGAACCGTACTCTTTAGAAGGCGCCCACCGCCCTCCAAGGTCTTCCACATATTGCAGCGTGCCTGCCCAGCCCGTTTTTAAAACCGCGTCCCGCCGCGGGTCTAAATTTTTTACACCGTCAGGCAAGTTACCGCCGTAATAATAAACGTGCCAGTGCTGAAACTGCGCCTCAATCCCCTCTGCCGGTGTGGCAAATGATGCCCCCGGCTTTCCGTCAAAGGTGGCCAGCCCGGCAAAGTTATTCTGCCCCGGTTTGACGCTGCCTCCGAACCTCCAGAATGCCGTCTCCTTACAGGATTGGGCAAACACAGCGTCCCAGCGAATCCCGTATTTCTTTTCCATAAGCACGTAAATATTTACGTAATCAGGCGCTTGCGGGTTTTTTGAAGATAGGAATGCACTGGCCTGGAGTGGTTTTGCTGCCGCAGCAATCTTTACCGGACTTTTTTCGGGCTGCCGTATCAGCGATATCCTAAGCGACTCAACTAATCCCTTGCTAATGGCGTCGGCCAGCCCGTCAAGAAAGGATGCTTCTTTTAGCTTGCCGGCATCCACCTTATTGTCTATGAAGAGGTTCTCCAGTAAGATAGCCGGCATGTCGGTATCCCTTAGCACGGCAAAATTAGCTCGCTTTTTACCCCGGTCTGCAAAACCGGCTTTTTTATAGTAACCGGCTACCACATTGTGAATTGTGCTTCGTATATTTTCAGTATCCTCCCTGGCGCCGGTATATACATAGCTTTCATATCCCGACCCCCCACCTGAGTTGGTGTGAATTGAGCAGAAGTAATCGGCCCGCAGGCTATTTGCAATTTCACAACGCTCAGAGAGATCCAGGTATATATCTTTATTTCTGGTCAGGGTCACGTCCACGTCATAGGCGGACAACTTAGCGGCTATCCGCTTGCTGAGATCGAAGTTTAAGTCCTTTTCTTGAAGGCCATTGCCAACAGCACCGCTATCTTTTCCCCCATGACCCGGGTCTAAAATCAATTTCATCACAAGCATCAGTTCCTTTACAGTTAATTAATGTATAATACGGCCACTGCATGTAAATGTTTCCAGATGTAGTGTTTAATGGTGTCTTCCCTGCTGCCCCCTATCCTTGCAGACTTCCCTGGTGAAGGATACTCCATCTCAGACATTATTGGTTAAAATAGTTGACAAAAAAATTATTGCTGATCATAATTAAGCTATGTTAATAGAACTATTTTACAAAGATAGGAAATATTCACCAGAACAAAAGGTTGGCGAGTATACCGTGACCAAAAGAATCGGCGAGGGCAGATACGGTATCTATTATCCATCGGAAGAGGTAAGAGCCCAAAAAAAGAGGCCCTGAAGGGCCCCTTTTTCAAGTCTTTATAAATATTCCCGCTTAACGGCTGGATTGCATGGATAACGATTAGCTTCTCATAAAAGGACATCTAGGCAGAAGTATAAAGCTCTCCTTCGGAAGTTTCCATTCAAGTATAAGAATAAGGGAGTTAACTAATTAAGCCTTCAATTATGTCACTGCATAAACTTCCACAGTAAACTGTTTTTCCTGGGCGTTTTCCGGGTTGGCTATATAGAGGTTTCTGCATTTTTCAAGATTTTTATCTTCCTGTTTATTGTTATAAACATTTTCGTACCATGTGGTATCTATTGCAGCACTTTTATCATGCTTTACATCAAATCTTATTGGATCTGGATTTGGATGATTTACTACCTTAAAAAGCAATGCTTTTATGCCATCCGGCATGGTGTCTGTAGAGAAATTTCCGCTAGAGCGGTGTTTTTGCCCCGCTTGTGGATGTGGTTCCGAAACAACAGCTGCTAAAAGAATATTAGCCATAATCAACTCTCCTTTTTTAAAATTTCCATTCCTTATGGACTAATTTATCAATAATAGTAGAACCTGTCTATGGATTAGGTATAAAAACCACATTACGATGTCCATATACTTTGTTTTGCTGTCTGAAAATGCAAAACAATGGGAATATTGGTTGCTTAAACTAAATATGTTTCAGCCTTTGGTTACCCTGGGGAGAACCCGCAGATATAGTGCCAAAGGGATGGGTGCAGGCACTGTTTGTATTCTGCAATAGAAACCGGGATAGGATAAAAATCCTGGAATGGGACGGCGATGGATTCTGGCTGTATTTTAAGCGCCTGGAGCGTGGTCATTTTCGCTGGCCGGCAAAAGGAGACAGGGCCACTATACTGCTTGAGACCAGTGAACTATCATACTTAATAGAAGGTGCAAAACTAGAGAAAAAACTGAAGAGAGAAGAAGTTTTCGAGCGGCAAATTTCTCAAAGCATATATCTCAAAAAAGGTCTTAAAAGGGCATAAAATCTAGCTTTCTAGCAGCTTTTTTAGTATAATTTTCTTATGAAAACACAAACTGATTCAGCCATTTTATCACGCCAAACACGACAGCTGTATGTCATGAATCACGGTATTTTTCATGCATTATTTTACCAATCCGATATAATTCCTCACGAAATTCCACGGGTTCCAGCAATTCTGCCCCGTTTCCGAAGGTCAGAATCCAACTTAAAATATTGTCGCGGTCCGCAAATCTGAATGAAAAAAGCAGCCTCCCATCCGGCTGCTTAGTAAAGCTGTCGCGACCGAACTCCAGATCAAGTGGCTTACCGGGGTAAATAGGGGCCTTGTTCTGAAGGCAAAAGATTGTCAACAACCCTGACACCCCTGACACCCCTGACACCTTCCCTGACAACCCATCCCTGACCCGACGAACCCTTTAAGAACCGTCCCCCTGCTCCCTAGATTGTCAATAACCCCGTCCCCCTGACAACCCCTTGTTAATTTTGGCTAATACGAGTAATATAATCATAAAAAGCAATATTCTGACCATTTAGTTGGTAATGGTCGAGATTGCGCAGCGGGGGTGAAAATGATCAAGCGTGGTTTTCAACTGGTTTTGGCGGTTATTGCGGCTGTGGCGTTTCTGGTCCAGCCGGCTCCGGCCCGGGGGGAGGGGGGCATCAACGTCATATTTACGGCGGAAAGGGCTGATTATTTAATCAACGAGGTCAAGTACGACATGGATGTCTCGCCCTTCCTTCAGGAGGGCGCCTTCTATGTCCCTTTAAGGTTTGCCGCGCAGGGGGCCGGCGTCGATGCGGACAGCATTGTTTGGGATCCCCTGGCCAAAAAGGTAACCTTGAACATGCCGGCGGGTACGCTCGAATTTACCCTCGGCAGCCGGTTAATTAATAAATTTGGCACGGTGTTGGAAATGGATCAGGCTGCCGTGATGACCGGAGACCGGGTCATGGTCCCGCTAAATTGGCTGGCCAGGGCCCTGGAACTGGACGCCACCTGGAACCCGTTCACCGCCACTGCCTGCCTGGGTAATGCCAGCGCCGGTTTTTATTATCGCCAGGGCTATGATTTTATTGACCGGGAGCAGTATGAGCTGGCAGTGGCGGCCTTACAAAAGGCCGTCGGGCTGGACCCGGCCATGGCCCGGGCCTACGCTGAAATGGGTTATTGCTATAATATGCTGGGCCAGTATCAACAGGGAATCGAGGCCTGCGGCATGGCCCTGGGCATCGACACGGGGCTGGCGGTCGCTTACAGCAGCCGGGCCTTTGCCTACAGGCAGACCGGCTATACCGAGAACGCCATCCGGGACTATACCCGGGCCATTGCCTACGGCTTAGAACGGGCGGTCGAGTACAACAACAGGGGCAGCCTATACCTGGAACTGGAACTGTACAACGAAGCCTGGTATGACTTCAACCGGGCCGCCCTGCTGGATCCCGCTTTCCCGCCCAGTTACTTCAACCGGGGCTTCGTTTATTACCTGGCGGGCGACCTGGCGCCTGCGGCTGACGACTTTCGGCAGGCGGCGAGCCTGGATGAGGGAAACCGACTCTATCAAGACTGGCTAACTAAAGTAAATCAAGAAACAAATAAAAACTAAAGGAGGAGTAATCTGATGAAGAAAAAGAGGTTTAACCTTAAGTGCCTTGCTGCGCTCACATGTTTGCTGATGTCGATTGGCGCCCTGGCGCCCGGCGCTGCGCTTGCCCAGCCTTACGTGGGGGAGATCAGGATGTTTGCCGGCAACTTTGCCCCGGCAGGCTGGTACTTCTGCGAGGGGCAGCTATTGCAGATATCGGAAAACGATACGCTCTTTCAATTGATCGGGACAACCTATGGGGGGGACGGCGAATCCACGTTTGCCCTGCCTGACCTGCGAGGCCGGGCGCCCATCCATATGGGGGCCGGTCCCGGGCTGGCCAACTATATTCTTGGTCAAACCGGCGGGGCGGAGAATGTGACTATTACCACCAGTCAAATGCCTTCTCACTATCACCTGCCGGACAGCCAGTCCCCGGGAACGACGGCCACACCCGGCCCCGGAGCGGGCCCGGCCAAGGCCATACTGGACCGGCAGGAGGTCAATGTTTATTCCGACTCAACCGCCGGAAAAACTTTCACTTATGTGCCGGCGATGGGCGGCTCCCAGCCCCATGAAAACATGCAGCCCTTCCTGACCATCAATTACATCATTTCTCTGTATGGGATTTTCCCCTCACCGAATTAATCCGATATGGATACGGTTGGGAGATTAAAGGTTAAAAGGAGAGATATTATGAACAGCAAAAAACTAAAGGCTGCGACCTGTTTGTTAGTATTCCTGCTCCTGGGTATAGCGGTGCTGATCGGGGCCGGCCCGGCCCTGGCGGGTGACGAGCCTTTCGTGGGCGAAATCATGATTTTTGCCGGGGACTTCGCTCCCAAAGGCTGGGCCATGTGCAACGGGCAGATCCTGCCGATCAGCCAAAACACCGCCCTCTTTTCCCTTCTGGGCACCACTTACGGGGGGAACGGCAAATCCACGTTTGCCCTGCCCGACCTGCAGGGCCGGGTGCCCATCCAGGCAGGCCAGGGGCCGGGGCTGAGCCTTCGGGACTTGGGAGAGACCGGGGGCGCCGAAACGGTAACCCTGCTGCAAAGTGAAATGCCCTTACACATACATGGCTACTATACCTCCAATGCCTATGCCGGGAATGCGTCAAGTCCCGGAGCGGGATACAGCCTCGCCAAGGCGGGCGATACGGTAAACCGGAAGGAAATTAAGCTTTATGCCGCCCCGGCTGCCGCCGAACCTAACTTGACTATTGCCGGTGCAGGTATGCCTCATAACAATATGCAGCCTTACCAGGTGCTAAACTATATTATCGCCCTGCAGGGAATTTTCCCGCCGCGGTCGTAGCACTGGTGAAAGAAAGGAGAACTTTGATGAAGGCAAAATTAAGCGTAATACTGCTTTTATTGCTGTTAACGGGTATCAGCTGGGGAATGATCCTGCCAAAACCGGCCCAGGCCGAGCCTTTTTTAGGTGAAATACGAATTCTTTCCTGCAATTTTGCTCCCAAGGGCTGGGCTCAGTGCAACGGCCAGCTGCTGCCCATCAATCAGAACCAGGCCCTCTTTTCCCTCCTGGGCACCACTTACGGGGGGGACGGCCGAGCTAATTTTGCCCTGCCCGACCTGCGGGGCCGGGTGGCTATGCATAATGGCTACGGCTATGATCTGGGGCAAAGAGGCGGTTCGGAGTCCCACACCCTGAGCTGGGCGGAGATGCCCCAACACGGGCACGGTTTCGCCACCAGCCAGCCCGGCACGTTGAACGCGCCTGCTGCCGGCGCCATTTTAGCCGGAGCGCAGACACTGGACAGGCGGGACGTGAAAATGTACGGCCCGGGCAGCGGGACGAACATTTTCAGCAGCACCGGCGGCGGCCAGGCCCATTTAAACATGCAGCCTTACCTAGCGCTGAATTACTGTATCGCCGTGCAGGGAATTTTCCCTTCCTATAATTAACGTTAACGGGTTGATTAGTTCAGGAATTAAAATCCAATCAGAAAGACAGGTGATTAGATGGCGGTGCGCAACCTTTTCCTCAGGCATGGCCGGGGGTTGACCGCAATTATCCTGGCGATAAGCTTTCTCATATTTGCCGCCTGTGCCGACGCGTCAACGGTGCTCTATTACTCCCAGTCCTACAGCCCGTATCAAATGAGATATGTTGATTTAGCCGATCCG
>JAQVOX010000111.1 GCA_028702435.1 Desulfotomaculaceae bacterium
GGTTTATTTCGGGGGTGAGCGTTACCATTCCCAGGCGCCGGTTACTGCGGACGAAATCCGGACCGGGGCAGAAACCTGCTTTCAGGCCGGGGCCCGTTTTATTTTATCGTCGCCGCGCATATTGCACGATGACGACCTGGCCTGGTTCTTACGCCTGCTGGAACAAGTGGACGGGCCTCAATTGGCGGGGGTCCAGGCCGGAAACCTGGGTTTATTAAAGAAAGCCGGAGAACTTACCGACAAAACCATCTACGCTGATTTCTCTTTGAACGTGTTTAATCAAGAAACCGCCGTTTTCTTAATGGAGGCGGGGGCAGGGCAGGTTACCCTTTCGCCCGAGCTGACCTTGAACCAAATCGCCAGCCTGGCGCCCGTGCTTGCCGTTCCGGCCGAGGTAATTGTCCACGGGGCAGTGCCCTTGATGGTATCCGAGCATTGTACCGTGGGGAGCCTGCTCGGTAACGGTGAAAAATGTGCCCAACCGTGCCGGGGCAAGCACTTTCAGCTGAGAGACCGCAAGGGGGTTGTTTTTCCTATTGAAACGGACCAGTTCTGCAGAATGCAATTATTTAATTCCCGGGACTTGTGTGTGATTGAGTCTGTGGGGGCGCTGGCCGGCTCCGGCGTGGCCGCGCTGCGCATAGAAGCAAGGCGCCGGGGTCCCGAGTACGCCCGCGAAGCCGTACGGGCCTACCGCGCGGCGCTGGACTGTTTGCCCGGGCAACCGGGAAATATAATGCAGGTGAAAGAGAAATTAGCCCAATATAGCCCGCAAGGTTTTACCAGGGGGCATTATTACCGGGGAGTGTAATGGCTGTTATGGATAAAAGGACGCTTGTCAGGCTGGAATATGATAAGGTCAAAAAACGGCTGGCGGCTCACGCCGGCTCATCTCTGGGAAAAGAGCGGGTGCTGAAGCTGGAGCCGGTAGACAACCCGCTAATCATTTACCGGTGGCAGGCCGAGACCAGTGAGGGACGCGAGCTGCTCCGGTTGGACCCGCTTGCCGAGTTCGGCGGCTGGCGTGATGTGCGGCTGCAGCTCCAGCGAGCCGGCCGCGGCGCGCTGCTCGATCCGGAGGAACTGCTGGCTGTAGCAGATACGCTCACTGCCGGACGGGTGATTAAAAGATTCCTGCAAGAAAAGCAGGAGCGCTACCCGATTCTTAGCGAGCTGGGGCTTTCCCTGGCCTCGCTGCCCGATCTGGAAAGAAAAATAAAGCAGGCCATCCTGCCGGGCGGTGAGGTGGCAAACGGCGCCTCGGCCGCGCTGGCGCAAATCCGCCGTAAGCTGGCAGGCGCCCAGTCCCAGATCAAGGAGCACCTGGAGCATGTGATCCGCTCGCCGCACTACCAGAAATATTTACAGGACCCAATCGTCACCGTCCGGGAAGGGCGGTACGTGGTACCGGTAAAAATTGAATACCGCGCTCAGGTGCCCGGGATCGTCCACGACCAGTCTGCCAGCGGCGCCACACTTTTTGTTGAGCCCATGGCGGTAGTAGATAAAAATAACGAATTGAGAAGCTTAATCGTGGCCGAGAAACAGGAAGTCTCCAAAATTCTCGCGGAGCTATCGGCTCAAGTTGCTCAACATGCCGAGACCCTGGGGATTTCTCTGGAAGCCCTGGGAGACCTTGACTTCATCATGGCCCGGGCCCACTTCAGTCAGAAATTGAACGCTTTAGCCCCCGTAATTGAGGGTGAAGCTAATATGAATATCCGGCTGGCAAGACACCCGCTGCTGCAGGGAAACGTAGTACCGGTAGACCTGCGCCTGGGGGAAGACTTTGATACGCTGGTGATCACCGGGCCGAATACCGGCGGTAAAACGGTAGCTTTGAAAACTGCCGGCCTGATGGTGCTGATGGCCCAGTCCGGCCTGCACCTGCCCGCTGAGGAAGGCTCAAAGCTGGGGATATTCAAGCAAGTTTTCACGGACATCGGTGACGAGCAAAGTATCGAGCAGTCTCTGAGCACTTTTTCTTCCCATATGAGTAACATTGTGCAGATAGTCTCTAGCGCCGGCCGGGATAGCCTGGTGCTGCTGGATGAACTGGGGGCAGGAACCGATCCTGCTGAAGGCGCAGCCTTAGCCCAGGCAATTTTAGAAAAGCTGCACTTATCGGGAGCGAAAACCATAGCCACGACCCATTATAGCGAGTTGAAAAACTTTGCCTACCTGAGGGAGCGCGTGGAAAACGCCAGCGTGGAATTTGACGTGGCCACCCTAAGGCCCACTTTTCGTCTTTTGATTGGCCGGCCGGGCCGCAGCAATGCCTTTGAAATTGCCACCAGGCTGGGGCTGCCGGAGGAACTGGTCGGGCGGGCCAGGGAATTTCTGACCGTGGAACAGGTGCGAGTTGACGAGTTAATGCAAAACTTGGAGCGGACGCAGCAGGAGGCGGAGGCCAATCGCCGGGAAACAACAGAAATGATCGAAAAAGCCCGGGCCTTAAAAGATAAATATGAAAAAATGGAATTTGACCTGGCCCAAAGGCGGGAGTCTATTCTGGCCAAAGCCGGGGAAGAAGCGCGGGCTTTGGTTAAGTCAGCCAGATTGGAAGCAGAGGAAACAATTAAAACGCTGCGGGAAAAGCTGGCCCTGGAAGCGGCCCAGGGCAGGGAGAGCGCCATTCAGGAAGCGAGAGAAAATTTTGTAAAACTACATAAAAAGGTAAAAAGAGCCGTCCCGAAAAAGGTAGTCGCCGGCACGGCTCCGAGTACCCTGCAAAATGGGGAAGAAGTCTACCTGCCTGAGTATAACCGGCACGGTTTCGTCCTGGCCCCCCCCGGCCCCGATGGCGAGGTACTGGTGCAGGTCGGGGTAATTAAAATTAACGTCCCCTTAAAAGCACTGCGCCTGGCCGAGAAAACCAAGCCGGCCGTGGCCAAGAGTGATACCGCAAGGCTTGCTCTGGACAAAGCGCGGGAGATTTCCGCCGAGTTGCATTTAAGGGGCCTGTATGCTGATGACGCCTTGTTTGAGGTCGAAAAATATTTAGATAACGCGTTTTTGGCCGGCCTGCCTCAAGTGCGCCTGATTCACGGCAAAGGCACCGGCTCACTGCGGGCAGCAATCCACAAGTATCTCCATGGTCACCACCGGGTGAAGTCCTACCGCCTGGGTGAGCAGGGCGAGGGCGGGTTCGGGGTAACCGTAGTAGAGCTGGCGTTATAAAAATTTCGTAAAAAATTAAGAAACCGGGTTAATCCCGGTTTCCCATCATTTAGCCGATACTATAGGACCAGTTGTGGCCACTGTTGTTATCCCAGTTGTCCGTGGTATCATGAAAGCAGAAAGTAAGATGGCTGTCCTCCATATTAAGCGTCTTTTTCCAGCCTTCATGGGTATGCTGCATGCGATAGTCATCAACAATTCTCCACTGCATTGGATCACCAAAGCCGGCGTGCAGGTATACTTGTTCGGCCCCGCTATTATTAAGAAGACCATTGTAAATAATGCTGATGTCACCACCGTCCGGCGTAAGTGATTTGACGTGAACACCGCGTTGCTCATCTGACCAGCCATGATGGTACAAGCTATATACCCCCTTAGAATATAATTAATTTCAACCATTATTCTAAACAAATTTTAAAGCTACTATGAGTGCCTAAATTTGCCAGTCATCTATCTTTGTCTTAAATTGTCAAAATATTTGTCGAGTAATTAATCAAGTGCTGCAATAAATCTTATTTTTCTTTAAAATTATCTATCACCATTATTACCGTTCTTTTCATGGTCGGGTTTTTTATTCCGGCCGTTTTTCTGATCACCCGTCTGTTTTTCATCTTGTTTTTCATCTTGTTTTTCATCACCGGTTTTTGCCCGGTCTGGCAGGCGGCTATTTTCGTTCGCGCCGGACAACGGGCCCGCACTATAGGTGGTCGCATTATGGATGGCGCAGGCTTGAGTAGGCGCCCGCAGCCGGTAGTCCTCTACAGAAGAGGGCACCGAGTAGGGTAGTTTAATCAGTGTTTTCATTAACCGGTCCGGGCAGTACTCATTGGCAGTCTGCCCACTGGCGGCGCATATATCATAAAAAACATGGACATTATCTTTTGCCGACGGGACCGTTCCCTCGGCAAAAAAGTCCGTGACGATACAGTCTTGAGGGGTATTGGGACCGGGCAAAAGTCCCGACTTGTTATCCACCTGGGCAGAGATCACCCCACCCGGGCGGGGGAAGTCTTTTGCCGCCACGTTGCTAAGCGCCTTGCTCATAACCTCCCGCCAAATCCGGGCCGGGTAGGTACCGCCATAAGCCTGATGCATGGCGGTGGGGATATCGTGCCCAATCCATACGGATCCGACAAGCTCGGGAGTATACCCGACAAACCAGATATCCTTGCCATCGTCAGTGGTCCCGGTTTTTCCCGCTGCCGCCCGCCCGATTTGAGCGCCGGTACCGGTTCCGCTGCGTACCGCGGACTGAAGCATATCCGTGATCAGGTATGCCGTAGAGGCTTTCATCACCTGTTGATGCTTGGGAACCGTCTGCTCGAGGATAATCCCGTCAGCTTTTTCAACTCTCAAAATAGCGGTAGGCGTAACATAAACCCCCTGGTTGGCAAAGGCGCCGTATGCCGCCGCCATTTGCAGGGGCGTGACACCGGTGTGCAGGCCGCCCAGCGCTATGCCGGCGCCGTGGGTTTGCGGGTCCAGTTCAATGCCCAGGCCGGAAGCAAACCTGATGGCATCATTTAGCCCCACGGTGTCCATCAGTACTTTAACCGCGGCGATATTAACCGAGTGTGTAAGGGCGGTGCGTAAAGTAATCAACCCGCGGAACCGGCCGTCAACATTTTTGGGTTCATAAGAGCCATACTTGGTGGGAATATCGTCAACTACCGACGCCGGTCCCAGGCCTTCATATTCTATGGCCGGGCCGTAGGCGGCTATAGGCTTAAAGGCGGAACCGGGCTGCCGGGTGGTCTGGGTAGCCCGGTTCCACTGCCTCATCTGGGTGTGGTTGCGTCCACCAACCAGCGCTTTGATATATCCTGTACGGGGGTCTAAAATTACGATTGCTCCCTGGGGTTGTAACACATTATTATCATCAGTTTTGGAGGACGGATAATTAGAGCTGCGACTCATAGCGTCTTCAGCAATCTGCTGTATTTTTTTATCTACAGCAGTGTAAACCCTGAGCCCTCCTTTAAAAACTTCTGTCTCCCCGTACTTCTTAATTAATTCCTCGGTGACGTAGTCTACATAATAGGCACATAGGTATTGCCTGCCCGGAGGTTCACTGCCACCAAGTTTGATCTGTTTGGCCTTGGCTTTTTCCGCCTGGCTCTCATCGATATAATTATTCCTGACCATGCTGTTCAACACAATATTTCGTCTGGCTAGCGCAGCTTCAGGGTTCCGGTAGGGAGAGTAAGCGCTGGGCGCCTGCGGCAGGCCGGCAAGCAATGCCGCTTCCTCCAGGCTTTGAACCTTTTCTATATCTTTACCGAAATAGGTTTGAGAGGCCGCCTGGATACCGTAAGCACCCTCACCGAAGTAGATATGATTTAAGTACATTTCCAAAATTTCATCTTTGGTATAATATCTTTCCAGCTGAATGGCCAGTAATATTTCCTTAAACTTTCTATCAAAGGTGGTTTCCGAGCTAAGAAAAGCTACTTTTGCCAGCTGCTGGGTAATCGTGCTGCCGCCCTCTCTGAGTTCTCCCTTGCTCAGGTCTTTCCAGGCAGCGCGGGCTATGCCACGCGGGCTGATGCCATGATGCTGGTAAAACTGGGGGTCTTCAACAGCTAAAAAAGCATTGCGGACAATTTGCGGAATATTCTCCAAATCTACCGGGATGCTGTTTTTGACCCCGATCTGGGTCAGAAGATTCCCGTCCTTGTCGTAGATCAAGGTAGATGCGCCTGTTTCCAGATGGCCCGAATCGATTTTGGGGATATCCTTGATACTGGAGTATACCAGCCCGCAGCCGGCGCCCCCGAGAGTAATGGCGGCGAGACCTAAAAAAAGAAACAACAGGCGCCGCAGGTTCAATTTTCTTCTACGCTTTCTTTTTCTTGCCACAGGATAACCTCCCGACCGTACTATATGTGCACTCAAGAATACTAGTCCATTTTCAATTACATCTTAAATAACATATTATCACATCATTTCTTCCATTCGTCAATAACATCTCTAATCAGAGGGATGGGAGGAACCGGCCCACTTTTGATAAAAAGTAATGCATATACACCGGGATTTTTAAATAATTCTTGCTTTCAAAATAGGTGTCTGTTATAATGTCTTCTGCAGGGTAATTACCCTTTATATGTCGGAGTGGCGGAATTCGGGACTTTGACACTTAAACCTAAATAGAAATCTCTACAAGCCTTGAAAACAGGGCTTTTTTTATTGAAAAAATGTCAAATTTCCTTCAATACATAGTGCGTAATTTGGCGTAACGTGTTATAATAT
>JAQVOX010000112.1 GCA_028702435.1 Desulfotomaculaceae bacterium
CGGGTTGCTATTTTAAGTCTAGGGCCGGACATCGTTTTCTGCCGAGAAACACCTGCCCCGGGACAAATGCGTGATAGCAACGGCATGCACCTAGCTGCGCTGGTAATGCAGGAGCAGGGGGAAGTAGTTGGTGTTGAAGTTGCCGGTGTTGAAAGTACTGCCCAAATCGGAGAACGCTTTCAAAAGTTACTTAATAGCTCGGACATCTTGATTACTATCGGCGGGGCGGCATACGGTATCTGTGATCAGGCTTTCTCCTTGATCAAGCAAAGTAGGGCAGACTTATTGTTTTGGGGAATTAGAATCAAACCAGGTAGCCACAGTGGCGTGGCAGCATTTGGGGAGAAGTTGGTTATTTCTCTTCCTGGTAACCCGGCAGCTTGCGCGGTTAGCTATCATTTGCTGGTTGCTCCGGTTTTACGTGCGATGCAGAATAAAAAGCCATACCATGGGAAAATTTCCGCTGTAAGTGCCAGCGTTTTTTTGAAAAAAGGCGGTCCCCGGCGGTTTTTACTGGCATCTGCAGCATGCGATCATTCGGGGTGGAGCGTAATATTATTACCGGGCCAAAAATCAAGCATGACTAAAGCTTTTCTCAGAAATTACAATGCTCTAATTGATCTTCCGGCGGGACATCCACCTGTAGAAAAAGGCGTAGAGGTGCCCGTTCTCCTCCTGAGAGCGGCAGTATATGCCGGAGAGCAATAGTGGGAAGATATCTAGGGAAAGCGCCGGCGATTGGGATAATTCCCTCATTGAGCGGTCAGCGAGTTATTGCGGCAAGGCTACAAGATTAGGCAGTGGTAGACGCGGGTTTCCCTTAAAAGTGATACTCAGCCCGGTTCAGGTTATTCGGAAGTGATGTTCGCTAATTTTATTCAAGTAATCTACATTTAATAGATCAGGACGATAATCCAGTGCTATGCGGGTAAGGCGAAGGCATCCGGGATTTCCGCCGGGTGCCCCTCGCCTTTATTTTTTCCGGTATAAATATATGCCAATATAGTCATCATATTAAAAAAAGGAGGTTTTTTTATGGAGTTAAGTGCACGAAATCAATTAAAAGGGCGTATTAAGGATATTAAGTCCAATGACATCAATGCTGAAGTAATAATTGAAGTTGGTGGTCAGGAAATGTGTTCGACCATTACATCTAAATCAATACAAAGGTTAGGGTTAAAAGTTGGTGATGATGTTTCAGCCCTTGTGAAAGCCAGTTCTGTAATGCTCATGAAATAATTTTGAATTATAACAACTTAAAAAAAGCCGTCATTATTGTGATGATGGCTTTTTACTTTGATCATTAAAATTATTTAAAGAGATTGGAGGAATTTAGATATTTATATAGAAACATGTTTTAGTACCAAAGCATGATTAGTTGCTGTGCTTTTAAGCTTTGTCCCTTTCAAATGATTGGCAAAGCTTTTTGCTTTAAAAATCTAACCACGGATTGCAGCATTCAAATTACTTTATGCCAACTATCTGTTCTAGTACGGTAATGATGCATTGTGTCTGCTTGGATTTTTCCGTGTAGTATTTACGGTTTATTCATTAAAGGAGTGTTAATGCTAATATGGATTTTGATGCGCCATATTCCAGAAAAGGCAGTTATTCAGTAAAACATGATGGTTTAGTGGAAAAATTTGGCCTGACTGGTGAGGACTGGCTGCCTTTGTGGGTAGCTGATATGGATTTTCCTTCCCCCCAGGTGGTTAAAGATGCTATTATCAAGCGTGCTGAACAGGGTGCTTATGGTTATGTGGGGGGCTACCAGTCCCAATATAAAGGTATAGTATCTGCCTGGTTTGACGGCAGGCAGGATTTACAGGTAGAAAAAAAGGCTTTTCTTGTAAATGACACTATAGTCGCTGGTATAAACCGGATGATTCGAACTTTTAGTCAAAAGGGTGACAAGGTGATCATTCAAACACCGGTATATCCGCCTTTTCATTCTGCAGTGCTCAACAATGACAGGGAGCTGGTTTGTAATCCACTTAAAAAAACAGCCACAGGCTATGAAATGGACTATGATGATTTAATCGCCAAGATTGATGGTAAATGTAAGCTTCTGATTTTTTGCAGCCCGCATAATCCGGTGGGCAGGGTATGGCGCTTAGACGAATTGGAAAAGTTATGGGAAATTTGTTCCCGTCATAATATCTTGATTATATCCGATGAAGCTCATGCTGATATTGTGTACAGTGGGCATAAGCATATTAATTTTCTGAATGTAGCTTCACAGGCCAAAGAAAGTGTGATCGTTTGTACTTCACCGCATAAAACTTTCAATATGGCCGGCTTGCAAATATCCAATTTGATTATTCCCAATGAGCATTTGCGCCATGCCTATGCTAAAATGCTGACTAGAGAAGGCTATGCCGAGCCAAATATATTTGCCTTGGTAGCATGTATGGCGGCATACGGCAAAGCTGCATCGTGGCTTGATGAGCTACTGGTTTATTTAGAAGCAAACCGGGATTTTATTGCTCAATATTTAGCCCGGGAAATACCGCAAATTGGTTATCATAAACCGGAGGGCACTTTTTTGGCCTGGCTGGATTTTAGTGCTTTAAGGTTGGCAGGGGAAAAGCTGCAGGAGCTCGTCTTACGGCAAGCCAAGGTAGTGCTTAATGCCGGCGCCATGTTTGGGGTGGAGGGAAATACCTTTATGCGTCTAAATTTTGCATGCCCCAGAGCGCAAATTGAAAAAGCGTTGGAACGGATTAAAAAAGCATTATCTTAATTATTTGGAGGGAAACCATGTCATTGTATCGGTTCTCCGGTAGAACACCGGTAATAGGTGCGGGGAGTTATGTGAGTGAGCTGGCTATGATAATTGGTGATGTTAGGATTAGTGAAAATTGCTATATTGGACACGGCGCTATTCTAAGGGGCGATTACGGCACTATCGAAATAGGCCCTGGTACTGCCATAGAGGAGGGTACAATTATTCATGCTCCGCCTGGCGGCGCCTGCCGCATTGGCAGGAGTGTCACCGTAGGGCACGCCGCCATAGTTCATGCCGAAGATATTGGAGACTATGCTTTAATTGGTATGGGCGCTATTTTAAGTCTTCGTGCCAAAGTCGGTGGTTGGGCTATTGTGGCGGAGGGAAGTGTGGTAAAAAATCAACAGCGTATTCCCGAGAAAGTTGTGGTGGCCGGGAACCCAGCCCGTATTGCTAGAAGTATTAACCCTAAAGACATTGAGTTTTTAACTGGGGCAAAACAGCTTTATGTTGATCTAGCTCATCAATACTCACGGGACGGAATCGAAAAAATAGATTCTATTGCGGAATAATCAGTAAGGGAAGCTTAATCAAAAGGGAAATAACTTCCGGAGAAATTAACGAAAAATAGTTGGTGGATTTAAATGTATTTTGAAAAAGTAGGGAGTGTCAACACGGAAGCAACAACGCAATTGGCCTTGGAAAAAGCAGTGGAGAAGAACATTTCACATGTCGTCGTCGCATCGAGTAGGGGAAAAACGGCTCAACAATTGGCTAACGATAAGGGTGTTCAAATTGTCTGCGTGCGTAATGCTTTTGGTAGCGGAATGCCAGGAGGTAACAACGTCATGTCCGATGAAGCCTATGCTGAATTGCAGGCATTAGGCATAGAAGTGGTGACAGCGACCCATGTGCTTAGCGGGGTAGAACGAGGTATGAGTCGGAATTTCGGCGGCATCTATCCTGTAGAAATTATTGCAAATACGTTACGCATGTTTGGTCAGGGTACGAAAGTTTGTGTGGAAATTGCTACTATGGCGCTGGATGCTGGGGAAATTCCATATGGTGTACCAGTTGTTGCCGTCGCAGGATCAAAAAACGGCGCAGATACGGTTGTAGTGCTGACGCCGGCTCATGCTAATGCAATTTTTGACACGAAAATCCATGAGGTAATTTGTAAGCCTAGCTTGTATTAGTTTACAAAACGTGAGAATGTTAAAACAATAAATATTGATTGGTGCGGGCGGGGGGAGTTGAACCCCCACGGGGTTGCCCCCACTGGATCCTAAGTCCAGCGCGTCTGCCATTCCGCCACGCCCGCTAAACTAGATATTAACGAACTTTAAAACCCAATTTGAACATTATATAGTTTACTACATTGGTATTTTTCTTGTCAAGCGTTCCTGAACCCCTTCTTGCTGATTGAGAAGGGTTATCTATTTTGTTGACCCGCCCTATTAGTAATTTTTTAAGCTTCTCTAGCGGTCGTGCTTGCTTTGTAGACGTAAATTCTTTGGTGTTACCTCCAATATATGTATACCGCCGACGTTATTTGCGGCATTCAGCCTGCGGAAATAACCTTTAGTGACAGCCTATCCCATGCAGTCTACAATACCTTGCTACTCTTGTAAAACTGGTAAAAGGCGAAATTGACCATACGATAAATTCTTTTAATAAATAAGAGGGAAATAAGATTTTTCAGCGAATAATAACTAATAGCATATCCCCGAGTCAAGTAACCTCAGCCTTGGTGTGGGTGATTGAACATGGCCATGGGCCGTCGGGTGTATGTCGGGAAACTGGTACGCATCCTATTCGTGGAAAGAGAGCATTGTTTAGTCATTTATGCTTAAATGTGTATTAGTATGCCCTGTACCTCTTTTGATGGTTAGATATTAAGATATCCTGTGAAAAATTTCCCAATAATCGAAATAGATGGTGCTTATTACCATTACATTGTCGATACGGGTAATATATAAATAAACCTGCAAAAACCGATCTTTGAAAACAAACAATATTGGACCTGGTGGCGGTATCCCACTCCTTAAGAGTCTTTGGGATAAATTTGACGTGTCACTGCTTTTTTGCAGAAGGGGATTGTCTAACATTCCGGTGCTTCCAGTTGGTTGATGGCTTTTGCATATATTTTGTGGCTTGATCGCTCAAAAGCCTTCGGTAAACAAAATGCAGATTTTACATCTGATTTTCCAAGTCTAAATGTTCTACTGAAACAGGCGTTACGCCTTGCCGGCCATCGTTGTGCCGGCTGCCTTGATTATTACGACACCTGATTTAATTACTTGTTTAATTGTCAGCGGACCTATATATTTATTTTATGAGCTTTGTATTTTGATCGTCTTTACAGTTGGGAAGGGGATCGCTCAAAAAAATATACCCAAGAACTGGATGAATTGAGAAATATTTATTTGGTAGTTTTCGGTCGATACGTAATAAATTAATAGATTCAGGAACTTTGAGGAAAAGAGGTGGAATGTCTGAAAAACTACTTATTGGTTTATTCTAAATTGACTCTCAGTATTAGATGGGGGGAATTGTAAAATATAGTACAAAATAACTGCAAGTCCGGGTGTGCCAGGCTATAAGACTGTCCTCTCACGGACGCTCCTAAAAAAGGGCATGTCAAAGAAGCTTAACCGGCCTCTATAAAAAAACAGTCTTGGGATTAAGTTGAGCAGCTTTTGGGGAAATAAGTTGTTTGAAGGTTTTTCAGAATTAGCAGTCGAACATGGTTTTTTGCAGGTGTTTGTTGTCCGCCTCTTCATCAACGGACATCTCCACTTATGCTGTTTCTGGGAGTGGTCGAAGCCGTATTGTTTCATTTGTTCCAATTAGATACGGATTCAAATGAAAATCCCCCTGCGAAAAGTAGGAGGAATTCAAAAACGATGGTTCAGGCTTAGCCTAGTGCCATCTGACTCGGCGAATGCCGAGAGGTTATCTAAGTAAGGAGGGTACTATACTAATATGAAAAAAGGTATTAGCCGCCGTGATTTCTTGAAGTATTTGGGAGTAGGCGCAGCGGGAACGGCTTTATTCGAAGGCGCAACACCTGCTTTTGCTGAAGAAAATTTGCCTAGTTTTGAGTTGGGTCCCTTTAAGTTAAAGAAAACCAAAGAAACTGCTTCCGGCTGTTCTTATTGCGGATGTGGTTGTAGTACTATTGTTTATTCAGAAAACGATAAGGTAGTTTTTATTGAAGGGGACCCTGATAGTCCTATTAACGAAGGGGCTTTGTGTCCCAAAGGGATGGCTCTCACAGATGTCTATACCATTGTAGATAAAAATCATCAGCGTGTGCCCAACCCGAATCGGTTAACGAAGGTTCTTTACCGTGCCCCTGGCGGCACCCAGTGGGAAGAAAAAACCTGGGACTGGGCTATACCTGAAATCGCCAAGCGGGTAAAAAAGACCCGGGATGAACACTTTGAAGAAAAAGACGATAAAGGTGTTACGGTTAACCGCACCATGGCTATTTGCCAGATGGGCAGCGCTAATATTAATAACGAAGAAGACTATTTAGTAAACAAACTCATGCGGGGATCCCTGGGTGTGGTTGATCTTGACCACTGCGCCCGTCTCTGACACGCCCCAACTGTAGCCGGTCTGGCTAATACATTTGGTCGGGGAGTAATGACTAATAGTTTTATTGATTATAAA
>JAQVOX010000113.1 GCA_028702435.1 Desulfotomaculaceae bacterium
GGTGCACCGGTTATCAGGGGAGAAAGCATGCCCAGACCTATTACGCCGTATCTATTCCACACTTTATACATGCTGCCCCTGTCTTTCCGCACACCAGTTTTTTTCTTCAACAGCCAATTGCACAAGCTGTCTCCTGCGATTATAACCAGCAACGCTCCAAGGATAGAACCTAATCCGGAAGCAAGGCCGGTGATCAATGGGTGAAGCTTTAGAGCAAAACCTGTCGGAATTGCCACCCAGAGTTCAATTATCCCCAAGCCGATCACGGTTAGAATCTTAATGATCAGTTCCATAATTAGAACCTCCGCGTTTGCTTTAGCGACTAAATTTTGACAAAAAAAGAGTAACACTGATCCTAATCGGGAATACCGAAGGAAGGTGCCCTCTTAATAATGGTATCATGATAAATATTGTCTGCAGTTGCCTTATCCGAACAAGTCGCTGTGGGTTCCAGTGCGGGTAAGAGTCAAAACGAGAATGTCATCCTCAACTTTATAAATGAGCAACCAGTCCGGTGTAACGTGACACTCCCGATACTTTGACCAAACGCCGCTCAAGGCATGATCCTTGTGCTTTTCAGCAAGAGGCTCTCCTGATGCCAGCGTTTGAATGACGCCCGTAAGAAGGCGCATATCATAGCCTCTGCGCTGGACATATTTCAGATCACGCTTAAAGCGACTGGTCGTCCTCACTTCATACATCGGCCAAAAGCTCCTTCATCATCTGGTCGACATCAGTATAGCCTCTAACCGAAGGGTCACGGCTGATGCGCTCAGCCTCTTCCATGGCAGCAATCGTCTCGGCATTCGGAATCTCAAGAGCAATATCAAACGGAATTCTCTGCTGACGCACGGCCTGACGCAAGAAAATATTGAAGGCCGTCGTCATGTTCATTCCGAGCTCAGAGAACAGCTGCTCAGCTTGTTTTTTTAATTCGATATCTATACGAATGCTTATATTCGTCGTGCCGGCCATAATTATCAACTCCTTTGCCTTATATATTCAATATATCCCAAAATATGTGCATTGTAAATACATTGCACAAGAATGAAATGATAAAATTTGAGCATAAAATCATTGTCAACTAAATCAAAACTAATCAAAAACTTGACCTGGACGACAAATCCAGTTATGTTGGCCTTGTGGAAAGGATATTATTCACCAGATGCAAATCCTATTTTAGTTGATTGTAGGAATGCATTCCGTTTTCCCTGTCGCTTCCCGCTGCTCCAATGGCACGGGATGAAATGGATGAACGAGGATTATAGCTTATGGGGCACAGCTGTCAATAACTGTATCGACGTGGTGAATTTCACCACGTGCCTCCTTCTCGAGCAAGCCATACGGTAGACACAGGCGGCACGGCGGCGATTTGCTTCCCCGGCATACTCTAACTCTATGGGACTTGGCAAGGAAGAAATATTGGGTAAAAAAGTCACAGATTTTTTCCTGATACTGAGCCTGAATGGTTTGTTAAGTAATCATTTTTTCAGGAAAAACCGTTTAAACAACGAACGAATCCCTGCTCCTGCTGCCACCAGGAGATATTAGTATTTATATTTATTATACAATCTGATAACCCGATATCAATTTATATTAACACAAGTCTTTCTACATATAAAAATAACCGGGCAATCCCGGTTTCCATTTCTACACCCCCTTTTTTGCACCTTAACCCCCTTATGAAGCCTTCAAAACTTTTTCGTAGTGATTATATCCCTATGCTTCCATACATGTCGAATGTTGATTTGCGATAAATTCAGAGATTTTCGCCCAAATTTTCTTCGTTTCGATGAATTGCTGATAATGCTTTTTGACATTTTTATTGTATCGTTCAAATTCTTTTGAGATATTCATAAAATCCTGACGTTTAAAAAATGTGCAAACACTAGGAAGCGAGGAGGCAATCTGCTCCCGTATCTCTTCAATTTTTTCATCATAATGCTCTTGGTTTGTAATATATAATAGCAGTGGTTTATATCTTATCCAACCAATGCAGGCTTGGTAGAAGCGTGTAGTAATCCGTTCCGAATCCGCCTGAATATATTTCAGTTTTATTGGCAGCACTCCATCCATCAGATGACTATATGTGGAAAATCCATCATGAAAGGTATAGCAGGGCACACGCAATACCTTTCGGTCACCTAAACAGGTACTTAAAAAAGTATCTTCTCCCCGTGCGCCCGGAGGATTGTAAAACGGGCTGACTCTTATTGGATCAGTTAAACTTATACATAAGTTCGAACCTGATATAAATTTGGCATGATTGATTAGTTGCACCTCTTCTGCACTGTAGCTAATTAATACTTCTTTATCGGCATAGGTAACGCCACCGTTTTCCATAACAGAATGTATAGTTTTCCAATTAATTATGTCATTGCTGATTGCCGCAATAAATGTTCGAAAAATATGCTCTGGCATGTTATCGTTAAATTCAATATAGGGAATCGGTGATATATACCCACAGTGATAGCCATTGGTGATATCCACATTTTTGATATATTGCAAGTGATTTTTCAGTATATGCTGACCACCCCATATTGTGGTGGAACACGTCTTGGTAACTGCTATTGGATATTCATCATCATCAAGAAAAAGAAGGTAATCTATTTTGTTTTTCATTGCAATATAAAGCACCGCATTACGTTTGGCTGCATATCCTGAGCCAAAAAACAATTTAGCTTCTTTCTCATTTATAACATCTTTCCCCATTAGGTATTTAATTTCTTTTTGAATCATATGTCTTCCGATAAAATATGTATCATCAATCAAATCAATCAAATTCTTGTTTATATTTGTATAATCAGTTGATTTAGTGTTTGAGTATTTTAAGTCATATGCAACTAATAGGTTTAAGCGAACTCTTGCCTCTTCAGTAATTCCGCTTTCTTTCCAGTTATAAACATTGGTTTTCAAAACCCTCTGGAAACTCTTTCGTCCGGTCACAAACCCAATACCGACGTTAATTTCCTTACTTTTTGCCATTCTACCCCTCATCTTTCTGTTTGAAATTCATCAGCTATGCATCACCCTAAAAATCCTCCAGAAATTATTTTGGTGGAATTATTTTGCCCGCAGATTATTTCTCCGCCTTACGCTTATTCTGGTATTCAGTGGTCTTCTTAGCTATAAGTTTAGCTTCTTTGCTAGCCTTTCGCAAAGCATCTTTACTGGCCTTTAGCTGAGCTTCTATAGTGGCTTTTCGCTTAGCTTCAACCTCGTTAATTTCTGCTATTTCTTTCTTGCACAAATAATTTAGGTTATTACTGATACACGCTGGAACTTGTATATAGTTGTGATCAAACCAGTCGCCGCTATTGTGAAGATTCCAAAAATACTGTTTTCCATCCAAATAAAATGTTATCATGCTCATAATTATTTTCCCCTATCAAGCGATTTTTTCGCTTTTCTACAGCTATTTTTACCACTTCGGTTCTCTCTTGATGACTTTCTCAAAAGCCCCCCGGGTGATAGGCTATAATGATACTATTCTACAGTTTAATCCATTAGTCCTGCGCAATATAATTAATAACCAAGATTATCCTTTAACAACCGCGGGTACACCGCTATTTTTTCCCATAAATTATGTGCTTTCAACCATCCCTCGATGTTTTTAGTACTACCGGTACCGCCCGAGACTGCACTTGTTTGCTATATTTTATAATATGTGGTATCCTGAGTTAGATTGTTTTTTCAACTGCTATATTATATAAGGTGTCAAATCTATAGAGCGGGAAACTCAATTAATAATGAGGGCCCTGCTTTTTTGTTTTTATAAAAAGAAAGGATGATAAAAAACTGTAATCACCACGTCGTAAATTTTGTTTGAAAAGATAATCCAAAAATATAATCTAAAATATAAGGAGAAAAACATTTGAAATTTGAAAATCTGAAAATCATCACCCCAATTATGAAGGCTGTACAAAATGAGGGATTTACCCACCCTACACCGATACAGGAACAGGCAATACCGGTAATCCTGGAAGGCAGGGACATGGTTGGTTTAGCGCAGACCGGTACAGGCAAGACGGCTGCGTTCGCGGTTCCCTTATTGCAGCTTCTTTATAATCAGAAGCAACAGGAAAAAGGCCTACGCGCCATTAAAGCTTTGATATTGACGCCTACTCGCGAGTTGGCTGTACAGATCGGCGACAATTTTTCTACTTACGAAAAATTTACCGGGCTTAAACATACAGTAATTCATGGTGGTGTTCCCCAATTCCGCCAAATCAGGGCACTGTCAGCGGGAGTGGATATTTTGGTGGCCACTCCGGGAAGATTGCTTGATTTGATAGGCCAAAAGTATATCCGGTTGGGCCAGGTCAAGATGTTTGTGATTGACGAGGCTGACCGCATGCTGGATATGGGATTTTTCCGTGATGTGAAAAAGGTTATCACGCAATTGCCTGCTAAAAGACAAACCCTGATGTTTTCGGCGACCATGCCATCAGAGATTACAGAGCTGGCAGGTGACATTTTGCATGACCCGGTTAGGGTAGAAGTAACCCCGGTTTCTTCAACGGTGGATACCATTGAGCAAACAGTGTATTTTGTTGATCAGCAGGACAAAACGTCTTTGCTGATACAGCTGTTAAAAACCTGCTCCATCGATTCCGCTCTGGTATTTATTCGGACAAAGCACGGCGCTGATAAAGTGGTCAAAGCACTCGACAGGGCCAGCATCAAGGCCCAGGCAATCCATGGGAATAAATCGCAGGGGGCACGCCAGATCGCCTTAAACAATTTTAAGTCAAAACGAACCCGGGTGTTAGTTGCAACAGACATAGCCTCCAGGGGAATAGATGTGCGTGAGCTGTCCCATGTTATCAACTTCGACCTGCCCAATGTGCCCGAAACCTATGTGCACCGGATTGGAAGAACAGGGAGGGCTGGCCTCGGCGGAAGCGCAGTATCGTTTTGCGATTATAAGGAAAGGAAATTCCTGAAAGATATTCAGACCCTTATTTCTAAAGAAATATCAATCAGTAAGCAGCCACCATATTCGCTGAGCATTGCCAGGAATAAATACAAGTAAACACAAGCGCAAGGTCTTGACAGCCCGGAAGGAGTATTATCATGGAAAAAACGGCGAGCAATAAAGACCGCCGTTCATCGTATAAGCCGCAGCAAGCGTTGGGGCGCTCCTCAGCGTTGCCCGATTTATGCTGCAATAATATTATCGTCAAATCTTAGGATGATTATTCCATTTACACTAAAGTATATGCACACCCTGCGTCCCTCTCCGGAAGCATTTGCTTTTTAACTCGATTTGACAAAATAAATTCATACAAGCGTATAAACATACCGGTGCAAGCCCTGGCTTCACGTATCCCTTCTTAATTCATTTCAGTCCTCATATTTTTGGACATCAGGCAATATTAATACGTTTGGTTCTTGGACTACGTTGCGTAAAGCTCACTATTGATCAAAAGCCTGGAAAAATTATTTCATTGCTTCTTCAATTGCTACGGCAACCGAGACTGATGCTCCAACCATCGGATTATTACCCATACCAATTAGCCCCATCATCTCTACATGCGCCGGTACTGAGGATGAGCCTGCAAACTGGGCATCGGAATGCATTCTTCCCATGGTATCTGTCATTCCATATGAAGCAGGACCTGCTCCCATGTTATCCGGGTGAAGGGTTCTACCGGTCCCCCCTCCGGAGGCTACTGAAAAGTATTTCTTTCCTTGTTCGATGCACTCTTTTTTATAAGTTCCAGCCACCGGATGTTGAAAACGTGTGGGATTCGTTGAGTTGCCGGTAATTGATACGTCAACTAATTCATGATGCATGATGGCTACACCTTCACGAACATCATCACAACCATAGCTTTTAACCAAAGCTTTTTCACCTTTCGAAAACGGTTTTTCTTCAATAATTTTTAGCTCACTGGTTAAATAGTCAAAAGCTGTTTCCACATATGTGAAGCCATTAATTCTAGAAATTATATAGGCAGCGTCTTTACCAAGACCGTTTAGGATAACCCTTAGCGGTTGTTTTCTAACTCGGTTGGCAGATTTCGCGATGCCTATTGCTCCTTCTGCAGCAGCAAAGGATTCATGGCCGGCAAGAAATGCAAAACATTTCGTATCTTCCTTTAGCAGCATGGCCGCTAGGTTACCATGTCCGATGCCAACCCGGCGCTGCTCTGCAACCGAGCCTGGGATACAAAAAACCTGCAGTCCTTCTCCTAAGGCTTCGGCAGCTTCACTAGCTGTTTTTAGCCCCTTTTTTATCGCAATTG
>JAQVOX010000114.1 GCA_028702435.1 Desulfotomaculaceae bacterium
CTTTAATCACCGCCGCGGTCTCCTTTGTCATTGTATTTAAAAATTAAGAAAAAGAAAGGAACTCCGATAAATGCCGTCAGAATACCAATCGGCAATTCAACTGTAAACGTGCACCGGGCCACATTGTCAACGATAAGCAGAAAAGTGGAACCCAGTATGGCGCAGGCGGGGATAAGCCGTATAAAGTTTGGCCCGATAAGAGCGCGTCCCAAGTGGGGAATAACTAGGCCGACCCAGCCAACCATACCGCAAACGGATACGCTGGAAGCTGTAATTAACGTTGCGGCAACGATCACCAGACGCCGGACCCGCTCTGTTTTCACGCCGAGGCTCCTGGCCTCCTCTTCCCCGAAAGAGAGTACATTTAAGTGCCAGCGCATGCTGAAGATGATCACAAAACTAACGGCCACCGGCAGCAGAATACTCAATAGGCGGGTATTGTTCATGATATTGAAACTGCCCATAAGCCAAAAGGTTATCTGCGGCAGCTTGTTTTCCGCATCGGCAAGCAGCTTTAGGGCCGATGTGCCGGAAGAAAAAAGCGTGCTGATCATAATGCCGCCAAGCACAAGGCCCAGCAGCGGCTCGCGGCTCAGTTTTTTGGTAGCATACGTGGCCACGCTCACGGCCAATATACCGCTTATGAAACCAAATAGCTGCACAAGAAGGGTCGGCATCCCCAGCAGCATGGCGAGGCAGGCGCCAAAAGCTGCGCCTGCCGACGCACCCAGGATATCAGGCGAAACCATGGGGTTTTTGAACATTCCCTGATAGGCCGCCCCGGCTATGGAAAGGCCTCCCCCAACAATGAGGACTGCCAGGACACGGGGCAGCCGGATATTGAATAGCGTCGTCTCCATATTTTCGTTTTTAATTTGTGTGGGATCCGCAAAATGATAAAATAAAGTATGCAAAAGATCCGGTATGGAAATCGGGAATCTGCCAATCGAAAACGAAATCAGGAATACTATAGCGGGTAAAATCAAAAGTACCGGCCAATTGTCGGAAAGACGTTCTTTCCAGTTTGCAGGCATATTTATGCTCCTTGTTTTGTGCTGATACTGTGCCGCATTCCCAATTACCGGTTCTGTTTTCTTTGCTTAAGACAATCCGCAGCGGTCTTGCTCTTTATTTTTAATGATTACATAATCAGTTAATTGTTTGGCATTCAGGCCATTCCAGCGCGACTTCGTAAAAAGCAGGAATGTGCTCATTACTCATACAGCTCACCATTCTGCTATTAATACTACAAACATTCATTATTATTCATAACATAAAATAACAACAGGTTATTATAACGTCATTATACATAACGTGTTGTCGTTTTTCAAGTATCGCTTTTCCCTTTGTTCATATTCTAGTTGTTAATTTTACAACACTAATTTATAATAAAACACAACCTAAGCATACAAAACAAAATCTGACGTATTAACTAACCGAGCACCAAAGATAATCCCAGGGGGATAATGGGATTTTTTGATATTTCTCAACGCAGACACGTAGACCGGGAGATTTTATCTTTTACCGTACCCTATAAAATGTTTCAAGAAATGGAAGCTAATATTGAAGGAAGCTTCTTGGAGATGGATGCCTGGCGCAAATTACAGGAACTTCAGTAACAACAATTTGAAAGTCCCGCCGTTAGGTTAATATTATATCGGCGGGACTAATTTTTTAATTATTTTGCCATAAACAATATCCGCATCCACAGTGCCGATGCCGGCAATACCAAATTTGCACGATAACAGCCTTTTGCTCATACCAGGCAACTTCACCAGGGCTTGTCCGTTAGCTTTCCGGGGCAGGCGCCTTTACAATAATCAATTCCAAGGTTTCATCTTGCAAGTTTTTGACATTATTCAATACAATAAACAATCATAAAAGCGGAAGTCTTACGGTCAATTCAGCTCCTTTGCCCAAGCCTTCACTCCTTGCCATGATAGAACCCCCATGTAAATCGACAATACCCTTGACGATGGATAATCCAAGCCCAAGCCCGCCTGAGCTCCGAGCAAGCAGATTATCCGCCTGTACAAAGGGCTCAAAAAGGTCAGGCAGTAGTTCAGGAGCTATTCCAATTCCTGTATCATAAGCCTTGATGACAACATCATTGGCATCTATGTCCTTAGCTACCGTAAGCCTGACTTTTTCGTCTTTCCCTGTAAACTTCAGGGAATTTGACAGTAGGTTGCCTATAACCTGCTTCATGCGGACTGAATCGGCATGGACATAAAGTGGGTTTGAAAAATACTCTCCCTCAAGAATTACTCCCTTGTCGTTGAATTGGTCTCTGAACTCTCCCAGGGTCTCTTCAACCAGTCTGTTTACTTCAACTACACCCTTCTTCAATTCTATCTTGTTCCTTGATATCCTGCTGATATCCAGGAGGTCATCCACTAGTCTTACCAGTAGAGCAGTCTGTCGCTTGATGACTCCTCTTGTTTTTATGTCCTTCTCTGCACCAGGAGTCACATGCTCAAGAAAATCTAACCCCATGGCTATTACAGCGAGTGGGTTTCGAAGCTCATGAGAAAGCGTTGAAATAAAATTGCTTTTGTTCTCATTCGACTTATGGAGCTTCCGGACTAATTCCCGGGCTTTTCTTTCACTTTCTTTAAGCGCATCCTCGGCCTGCTTTCTATCTGTTATATCTATATGCGTGCTAAAGGATTTTACTGCTTTGCCTGCTTTGTTATAAATGACTTTTGTTTGCCCTAAAACCCATATATATCCTGAGTCTACTGTTTTGACCCAATATTCAGATTTCAGTTTTGACTCTTTTCTGCCGACTGAATTTTCCCTATACATCGCAATTCGGGCTGCGTCTTCCGGGTGGAAGAATTTTAAAGGTTCTGCAAATATTTCCTTGCTGCTTAAATTCTCCAGCCCAAGTCTTTTTTTCCAGGTCTCGGAAATATGACACTCTTTCTTCTCAAAATTTACCACAGTTGAACCTATTGAAGAAGCATCAAGGGTTTCAAGATACTCCTTTTCCTTTTCAATCAGCCTAATCTCGCATTCCTTTCTCACGGTGATATCACTTGCCGCTCCCAGCCATTCAACAATATCCCCGTCATCATTCATGATTGGAATAGCTCTTGAATGGACCCAGCCCAAACTTCCATCCTCTTTAAAGACCTGATGTTCCAAATCAAATATGCTTTTATTAAGAATAGCATCATTGATTACCCCAGAAACATAAGGCCGGTCATCGGGATGTATGTATTTTCCCATCCAGTTGGAGCCGGAGTTTTGTGTATCGGCAAGAACTTCTTTCCCTTTCAGAAAATGCATCTGTCCCCAATCAGGACTCATCAGGTAAACAATATCAAAGCAAGCAGCAATGAAGGCTTTATACCTTTCCTCGCTCTTATGCAGAGCTTCCGCCAATTGCTTTTTTTCTGTGATGTCTCTTGCGGAAACTGCAAGCCCGCCGTTATCAAGCGGGTATACACTTACATCCATCCATCGGTCTGTTAATTCAGAAAACATCTCCCAATGCTGAGACACCCTAACGTTTAAAGCATGATAAAACTTCTCATCTACCAAAGGTTCTTTGTAGTTCGAAAACAGATCCCGTAATGCTCTTCCAATAATCTCTTCTCTTTTGATACTTACATAATTCTTAATCTGCGGGTTGACATATGTAACTATCAAGTTTTCATTGACTATGAAAAAAACATCCCTGCTAATCTCGAAAAATCTAATCAAGGATGTAGTGTCCTGCTTACCGATATCCATATATAGCAACACCACCTATCTGTCAAAATCACTGTAACCAATTTACAGTAATAAATTGGTCGACTTCTGAGTGGCAATAATATAACAAATATCCGATTGCTTACATTAAAGCTCATGGTATGGTCTATTTTATTAAAACTTCATCCAAGGTCATCTTAAGGTCATCTAAACTGAAGGGCTTGCCAAGATGCCTGTCAAATCCAGTTTCTATCGAACGTTCAACATCTTCCCGGCTTGAGTATCCCGAAATCGCAATCAGGCATACATCTTTTAGTTCATTATCCTTGCGGATATACTCGGCAATATCATAACCGTTCATCCCTACCATTTCGATATCGCATAAAATGACATCAGGCTTTTGTTCCTTTGCTTTAGCTATGCCTTCCTCACCACTTGTAGCTCCAGTCGCTTCATAGCCAATCATGCCAAGAACCTCGCATATTATTTCGGTAAGCTCTTTGTTGTCATCTATCATAATTATCAAATATCTCACCTGCAATTCTCGCTCAGCCAATTTTCATAAAGAAAAGGGATGGCTGCCTTTACCATTTTAAATTCATTTTTCTCCTTGTCCTCATCGGCAAGAATCTTTATCGCGCCTTGCAAACTGAAAACAGCCCAGAAATGACTGAGAAATGACTGAGAAAGGAAAATATGATATTGTAATGTAAATTACTTTTAGGAGCTTTTTTCCGGAGTAGTTTTCTATTGTCTCCCCAATAAATGGGGAATAGGACAATTCTTACACATTTTTATAATATAAGGTTATCATTTATATTATAGCTTGTCTACAAGTTGTGTGTAAACACCGCAAAACCATGTCTATATTCCGCAATACCATGTCTAATTATGCGTCACTAGTTTTTATCAGTTCCCGAAAACAATTCGATACAGTTTAGGATTAGAGTACCGCCATCTCATGTCTTAAAGTCTATTCCTACTGCCTTTGCCTGTTTACCAAGTTGATTGTACGCCAGGGTATACTCTTTGCCGTCCTTTATAAAATTTGTTGCGCATTGCCGGAACTCAAAGTCCACGTTTGCTTTAACACATTGTTCGCGTATGTCGAGTACCCATTCATAGCACAAAGGACGAGCGTTTATGCCGTACTCACCACCTACAATTACAAATTCAGTTTTAGATAAGTACGGCTCAATATTGACCGCTTCTATTAGTGGCTGTAGTATGATATTTCTGTTTTTTATCGGCTGTGCAGACAAAATGGGCAGACGTTCATCAACCGCTTCCAATATATAATTGGTTCCGTTCCAAACAAACCGCCGGTGGACCAGCCTTAGCACCAGGCTGCTATCTACAAATTGTATCTATCCGATAAGCGCTGCAGTCAAGTCCATTGGATCCATAATCTTACCGCCCTTATAGACTCGCATGTTACCCGATGCGATTTCGTCTATCAGGATCACATTGCCATCATTGTCGATACCGAATTCCAATTTGATATCGTATAGCTCCAACCCTTTCCCCTGGAGCACATCACTAATCAAAGCAGTAATCTTCTGAGTGCTTGTTTTGATTTCTGCAAATTGCGCGGCGGACATAATGCCCAGGGCCTCCAAGCCTTCCACCGTAACTAAAGGATCCCCTCTTTCATCATCCTTTAACGTAGCTTCTACGTAAGCGTTCAGCTTGTCCCCCTCATTCGCATAGGCCCCGTAACGGCGCAGGAAGCTTCCCACCGCTTTATAGCGACAGATAATCTCCAGGCCCTTGCCGAAGGCTTTTGCCGCCTTGACGTCCATGGTTCCGTTTTCTACGTCAGCACTTATATAGTGGGTTTGAATGCCGGCATCTTTCAGCATTTCAAAGAACATAACGGAAACCTTGAGGTTTCCTTTTCCCATCCCCTCAATAGAAAGGCCCACTGTGTTGGCCCCCGGGTCAAAAACACCATTTTCGCCTGTCACGTCATCCTTGAATATCAAGCGGTAGTTCCCGTTTTCCAAGGCAAATACATCTTTGGTTTTGCCCTCGTACAGTTTTCTCATAGCAGTTCTCCTTTCCTATCCCCTCATTCGTATTGGCCACGCTAATCTTCCGGTAATCTTCAATGATCTCTTCGTTAGCTATGGTCGAAGTCTCTTAATCTATGTCAGGTAATAATAATATATCTAATAAATTTGTTAAGCAAGATTCAAATCCTTTTAATTTAAATTCTGGCTAACAGCCTCTCTAATTAGAGCGTTACATTCATGAGCTAAATGGATTTAGATGTAAGCCATCGCGGAGCGATTTCGTTCTTTCGCGCCTGCCGCTTCAGCAGCCAGGGTGTTAAACGCTGGTACGTACATAAGAATGCCTCCCCAAAAGGGGAGGCTGTGGAGAGGAGGTTTTTTTATTCACTAGGGGTGGAATTATTTAGACCACCAGGGCAACGCCCGTTATGTCCGCCAAAGCCTTTGCCTTTTTGACATTGCTCCAGTCTTTGCAGCATTTCATCAGCCTGCTCCTGGGGTATTGTCCC
>JAQVOX010000015.1 GCA_028702435.1 Desulfotomaculaceae bacterium
ATAATAATTTTTGCTAAGGGAAGTCTCCAATATTTGGGGGCTTCCCTTACGAGCTCAGTGATTTTTATCATTCTAATCTAGTCACGTTTATATAATGTGAGTATTTTGTCCAGTGGCTAAAAGCTAAATCATCATATATACTATTGGTAAATCATGAGGCAAGGAGACGTGCATTATGTACAAAACAGCTGATACTGCGGTCATTGCAGGTGTAGGGGAGGTGCTTGTATGGTAAAGTAAACACATAGTACCTCCCATAAGGTGATTTAATTCATTTTTAGGAGGTAAATTACTGTTGGAAAATATTTTACAAAGGTATGGTCTTAGAGAGCTTTTTTTTACTACTACCATTGCAACGGCCATGAACTCCATCCGGATTCTTGGCCGTTGATCAGTTTTTCATAACAGTTCGCTTGTCCCATTTACATGTTAAGCTCTCCGTCAGGTCATAAGCAGAAGAAAAGCATAGCACCAAAAACGCTAAACAACATCCTAAAAAAACCTTTCCTCTATGCGTTTAAGGTTTTATTCAGAGCCTTGCAGATGATTTACCTTGATGAGGTGATACAAAATGCAGATGCAAACCATGAGTCCTAGTCAGCTAACAGGGCCGGCGGCTTCTGGGGTAAGGTGGGGCGGTTGTCGCTAAATTATAAAGGCTATGATCCCTATAGGTTAAAATAATATATACGATCTTAAAACGGGAAGCAAGAGGGTGACCTGAATGGAAGTAAGCGAAAGAACCGCGCTGTTATCGATGGCAATAAATCTAGTCATATTCGCAATCAAGTATCTGTCCGCATCAGCATCAGGAAGTATTGCGCTAAAAGCTGAGGCTTTTCACACCCTTGCGGATTTTATTGCATCCTCAACTGCTTTTATCGGATTGAAGATTGCTAAACGCAAAACTAAGTTATTCCCCTATGGCCTTTATAAAATAGAGAATCTCATGTCTGTTTTAATTTCTCTTATTATTCTTTATACAGGCTATGAAATTGTGTTGGAGGTAATTAACACAGATGCAATCGAAATAAGGAATTCGGGTTTTGCAATATTAAGCCTATTAGCTTCGATAGCGATTACTTTCTGGTTTTCTAGATATGAGAAGAAAATCGGAAAGGAGACTAATTCCCCCATTTTATTAGCGGATGCCGCTCACATACGCACTGATGTGCTAAGCAATCTTGTGGTTTTAGTTGCTATTATAACCAGCTCGAGTGGTTTTCAATTTGATAAAATTGCCGCCATAATTGTTGTTGGCTTTATTGCCAAAACCGGCATTCAAATATTACAAGATGGAGCGAGGGTACTTTTAGATGCTTCTTTAGATTATGAGACACTTAGTAAAGTAGAAAAAATCATAATGGATACACCACAAGTTGAAGAATTGAAAACCCTAACCGGTCGTAACTCCGGCCGATATAAGTTTATCGAAGTCAGTATTGTAATAAAAACACACGATTTAGATAAAGCTCATTTGATCGCAGATAGGATTGAAAATCGGATTAAAGATGAAATCAAGAACATAGATCAAATCCTCATCCATTATGAGCCGCTGCAAAAGGAAGAAATCATTTATGCCATACCGTTGACAGATGATCGAGCTTCAATCAGCGCTCATTTTGGGGAAGCATTGTTCTTTATGTTTGTAATCTTTAAAGTTGGAGAAAAGACTGCCAATAAGACAGAGATTGTTGACAATCCCTTTTGTAAAATAGAAAAAAGCAAAGGAATACTAACAGCGGAATTTCTGGTAAAGAATAGGGTTGATCTGGTTCTGGTCAAAAAAGGCTTCAGCAGTAAAGGACCCGCCTATGTTTTTTCTGGCTCAAATATTGAAATAATTGTCACAGATGAAGAGACTCCTGAAAATGCACTGAAAAAACTAGGTCTAACAAGTAATTCGTCTTTAGGAAATTCCCAGGATAGCTTTATTAAGCTATAAATGGCATGACCTCGCCTCTCAACGATGCGGACCACGTCGGGTCAGGTAATTTCTTGCCTACAAGTCCAGTGATAAAGCCGTCCCATGGGCCATCTTCGGTTGCTTCCAGAACATTCGTTTGATAGGGCTGTTGTCTTGGCATTGACGCTAAATGCCATTTAGTGCTAATATAAATAAAAGTTCATATTGTAATATGCTGGTGCTGATACGGATTCCGTGTCACTGAAAGGGGAAGCAGGTGCAAGTCCTGCACGGTCCCGCCGCTGTAATGGGGAGGTTTTCCACAAGGCCACTGGGTAGCCTGGGAAGGAGTGGAGAACCGGTGAACCTGAGTCAGAAGACCTGCCGGCATTGAACACCGTGTACTCTACGGAAGATAGAGGAGGTGTAGTACGGCTTGACTGGACTGCTATGCTCAAGTTTACTATTTTTGCCTCCTGACTTACGGGTTGGGGGGTTTTGTTATGATTAAAGGAAAGCCGGTGTTGAAATATGATTATGAAAATAAAAAAGCGGGATGGTCGGGAAGTGCCATTTAATATTGAGAAAATAGCCAATGCAATATTTAAAGCAGCCATAGCAGCCGGAGGCAGCAACTATGACACGGCATTGGCTCTGGCTGAAAAAGTCGTAAGCTGCCTGGAGGCATCCCCGTCCCGGAAGGTCCCCGCAGTTGAGGAAATTCAGGATGTTGTGGAAAAAGTTTTGATCGAAACGGGTCATGCCAAGACCGCCAAGAAATACATCCTTTACCGGGCTGAGAGAACACGGGTCCGGGAAATGAATACACGTCTGATGAAGGTATACGAGGAATTAACTTTCAAAGAGGCCAAAGATAATAACCTGAAGCGTGAAAACGCCAATATCAATGGGGATACCGCTATGGGCGCCATGCTGAAGTACGGTTCGGAAGGCGCCAAAAATTTTCACGAGATGTTTATTTTAAAGCCCGAGCATTCCCGGGCTCACAATGAGGGTGATATTCATATTCATGACATGGACTTTCTAACCCTGACCACTACCTGCTGCCAGATTGACCTTGAACAGCTTTTCACAGGCGGTTTTTGTACCGGACATGGTTACCTCAGGGAGCCAAACGATATCCGCAGCTATGCCGCGCTGGCCTGCATCGCTATCCAGTCAAATCAAAATGACCAGCATGGCGGGCAAGGCATTCCAAACTTTGATTACGGGATGGCTCCCGGTGTGGCCAAGACCTTTGCTAAGCTTTACCGGCAAAACCTGGGGAAAGCATTGGAGCTTTTAGCCGGTGTCGCCGGTGCAGAGGACCTGGCGATAAAAACCGGTGAGGAGATCAGAAAAAAATACGGGCTCGTGCCCCGGTTAAGCGGTTTAAGCGCTTATCAAAAACAAGAATCGATTCTGCTTGGAAGGTACCTTCGGGACCACGCACGGCAAGATCCTAAACAATATATCAATATAGTCCTTAAAGCGCAGGAGTTTGCCGCCGCCAAATCAGAAGCCGAGACCGATAGGGCATTATACCAGGCGATGGAGGCATTTGTGCACAACTTGAACACCATGCACAGCAGGGCCGGCGCCCAGATTCCCTTTAGCTCGGTCAATTACGGCACCGATATTTCGCCGGAGGGAAGGCTGGTAATTAAAAACTTGCTGCTGGCAACGGAAGCCGGCCTGGGAAATGGTGAAACCGCTATTTTTCCGGTCCAGATCTTTAAGGTGAAAGAAGGTGTTAATTACAATACCGGGGACCCAATCTATGACCTGTTTAAATTGGCATGCCGTGTTAGCGCAAAACGCTTGTTCCCGAACTTTTCATTTATAGATGCGCCGTTTAATCTTCAATACTACAAACCGGGCCGGACGGAAACGGAAATTGCCTATATGGGCTGTCGCACCAGAGTGATCGGCAATATCCACGACCAAACCCGGGAAATCGTGCCTGGCAGGGGCAACTTGAGTTTCACAACAATCAATCTCCCCAGGATAGCTTTATTAAGCGATAAAAGTATTGAACACTTTTTTAATGAGCTGGATCAAAAGATTGAGCTGGTCATTGATCAACTCCTGGAGAGATTTGAGATACAAGCGCGCAAGAAAGTGAAAAACTTTCCCTTCCTCATGGGCCAGGGAATTTGGTTAGATTCCGGTGATCTTGGGACGGAGGATGAAATCAGAGAGGTTCTGAAACATGGAACACTGTCTATGGGTTTCATTGGGCTTGCTGAATGCCTGATTGCTTTGACCGGAAAACATCATGGGGAATCCAAGGAAGCACAGGATTTGGGGCTGCAGATTGTCCGCCATATGCGGGAAAGGATGGATCAGGCAAGCCGGCAGTATAGAATGAATTTCACATTGCTGGCAACTCCGGCTGAGGGATTATCCGGTCGCTTTATTGCTATTGACAGGGAACGCTTTGGGGAAATCGCCGGTGTGACCGACAGAGAATATTATACCAACAGCTTCCACATCCCTGTGTATTATCAAATTGGCGCCTTGGCTAAAATCCGGCTGGAAGCTCCTTACCATGCGCTTACCAATGCCGGGCACATCACGTTTATCGAGCTTGATGGAGATCCGTCACAGAATCTTGGGGCGTTTAAAAAGATCGTTAGGGCGATGAAGGAGGCGGGAATTGGCTACGGTTCGATAAATCATCCAGTGGACCGGGACCCTGTTTGCGGTTATACGGGTATTATTGGAGACTTCTGCCCGTCATGCGGCAGGGAGGAAGGAACGGTCAAATTTGAGCGTATACGCAGAATTACAGGTTACCTTGTAGGCACGTTAGAATTCTTCAATGATGCCAAGAAGGCTGAGGAACATGACCGGGTGAAACATTTTGTTTAAATTAATTGGTTAAAAACCTTATCCCTATTTTCGGCTTGCAGAGGTGAGACATGAATACTCTTATTCGAGTTGCCGGGCTCATTTCGGAATCAATTGTTGACGGGCTCGGCATCCGGTTTGTTGTATTTGCCCAGGGCTGCCGGCACAACTGCCCGGGCTGTCACAATCCGGAGACACATTCATTTACAGGAGGCCATCTGGTGGATATCAACTCCATCTTGCTGGAAATGAGGGACAACCGGCTTTTGGATGGAATTACGCTAAGCGGAGGCGAGCCTTTTGAACAGGCTGCGGCATTTGCGGAATTGGCACGAAAGGCGAAAGCCTTTGGCTATAATGTTATGACGTACACGGGCTACACATATGAGCGCATCCTGGAAGGCATGAATGAACGTGCCGGTTGGGCAAACCTGATTAAACATACCGACATCCTTGTAGACGGAAAGTTTGAGCAGGCTCGTAAAAGCCTTCTTTTACCTTTCCGGGGTTCTGCTAACCAGAGAATAATTGATGTTAATGAATCATTTAGGACAAACAAGATAATTACTCTTAGGTTTCAAAACTCATAACAACCTGCAGTTTTTGATGGTAACCCAAAAGCAGGAAGTAGGAATTTTAGATATAATATGAATGAGCCGTTTTGAATGCCTAGACACTATGTATTCTAAAAACGAAAGTAAATTGGTGAGCTATGACACTTCAACAATTAAGATACATTATAAAAATAGTTGAATGCGGCTCAATTACCGAAGCCGCTAGGCAACTTTTTATCTCTCAGCCAAGCCTTTCAAATGCTGTGAAAGAGCTTGAAAACGAACTGGGCATAGAGATATTTTACCGGACCACCAAGGGGATATCATTATCCATTGACGGTACGGAATTTCTTTCCTACGCGCGACAGGTTGTAGAGCAGACTGAACTTCTGGAACAGCGTTATCTGGGCAAAAAACCCTCAAAACAGCTTTGCTCCGTTTCCACTCAACATTACGCCTTCGCAGTCAACGCCTTTGTGAATTTGCTCTTGGCATTGGATGTGGATGAGTATAAATTTACGCTTCGCGAAATGAGAACCTATGAAATCATGGAAGATGTAAAGAATCTCCGCAGCGAGCTTGGTATAATATATTTAAGTGACTTTAATAAAAAAGTTATTAATAAGCTTTTAAAGGAAAATCACTTGACCTTTAGCCCTCTTTTTGAAGCTGACCCACATGTTTTTATCAGTTCGGTTCATCCGCTGGCCAAGAAAAAATCGGTCACTCTCGGAGATTTGGAGGAGTTCCCCTTCCTGGCCTTTGAGCAAGGCGAATATAACTCGTTTTACTTTTCGGAGGAGATTTTGAGCACTGCGCCTCACAAGAAAACCATCCACGTTAGCGACCGCGCCACGCTTTTCAATCTGCTGATTGGTCTGAATGGATACACCATTTGCACCGGCGTTCTAAACAACGATTTAAACGGTGACAACATTATCTCCGTGCCGCTGGAGACGGAAGAAAAAATGCTAGTGGGCTGGATAGCTAATGAGAAGGCCCATTTGAGTTCGATCGCGTCTGATTTTTTCAAGCATCTTGAAAAGCGCTGCCTTGATTTCCATAGTACTGGGAATTCTCGGTGAATGGATGTCATAAACACCCGGACCAACCGCCTTCTTAAATCCGCACTCGTTCAACCCATCAATAATCGTAAGGTCTGAACGCGAAGCCTCGAAGGAAATAACATCCGCGTCCATATCGTCGATATCTCCGATAATATCGCTGAATTCACCGTAGCACATATGGGTATGAATCTGCGTCCGGGCTTTAACGCCGCTGTGAACCAGCCTGAAGGCAGGAATCGCCCAGTCCAGGTATTCGCTGTGCCAATCAGTTTTTTTCAGCGGAAGCTTTTCACGAAGAGCAGCTTCATCAATCTGAATAATTTTTATACCGTTGGCTTCAAGATCAAGTACCTCGGCCCTGATGGCCAGAGCGATCTGAAAGGCGCATTCCTTTAATGAAATATTTTCGCGGGGGAACGACCAGTTCAAAATTGTGACCGGACCGGTAAGCATTCCTTTCATGTATTTGTTGGTGAGCGATTGCGCGTATACAATATAATCAACCGTCATTTGTTTGGAACGGGAAATATCGCCCCATATAATAGGTGGTTTAACGCATCTGGTACCGTCCAGGGCGACTGGTTCTGCCGAATTCCAGCCATCCGCCTGGCTGACGCCTACTCGAAAAAAGGCGGAAACGTCTACATGTACGAGTTTGCCTGGCGCACCCCGCAGCTCAACGGGCTCCTGAGCGCGTGCCATACGCTGGAAATCCCCTTCGTCTTCGATACTCTAGGCTTCGATAATGAGGCGCTTCTGGGACCAAATCCTCCCCAACAGCTTGCTGACTCAGTGCACGCCGCCTGGGTATCCTTTGCTGCCAATGGAGAATGTAACTGGCCAAAATATGATCTCACCAGCCGAGCTACCATGCGCTTCGACGTAGCTTCGGAGGTCGTCCACGATCCTCGCTCTGTAGAGAGGAAATTATGGGAAGGAGTGCGTTAACTTTATTATTAAGTGCAGCACTCAGAATTGGTAAAAAGAATCCCCTGCCGGTACGAACCAGGCAGGGGTTTTTTGCTTTTTAAAACCCACTACACCTTATTTTCAGTAGTGGGCTTAACTGGTGCGCCCGGCAGGAATCGAACCTGCGCTTCCGGCTCCGGAGGCCGGCGCTCTATCCCCTGAGCTACGGGCGCATATTTATTGCTAATTAAAATTGACTACAACTATATATTATATCTTAATAATATTTTATTGCAAGGACGGTTTTCTTAATTACCATAAAGCCTTAATGACCGAGGACTTTTGATTTTTCAAATAAGGACTTTGACGTTTTCCTGTGCATTTGCATGTTTCGTGTGGAAAGACAGTTAAATTTTAGATATAATTATTATTATTACGATGGAATAAAACAAACGGTTGGTAAGTGCTATGGAAACACTGTTAATACTGTTAAAAAACATAGTATTGTCTACTTTGCATGGCTGGGTAGGGGCCTCACTGGCTGTCTTCATGTTTTTTCGCCCCCTCAAGCCCTGGCGCCTCGGGCGGGTCAGGATCTGGCAGGGGGTTATACCGGCCCAGCAGTCGCGTATAGCCGAAGCGGTAAGCGATGTAGTGGCCAGGGAATTAATCACACCACAGGCTTTACTGGATTCCCTGGTGCAGGAGCAGGCCCTGGACCGCAGGGTGCAGTCTATTTTGCACGACTTGGTGGAAACGGTGGCCGATAGGGAATACCCTTCTGTGGAGTCCATTTTTCTCCCGCTGGCCGCAGGCTTTAAAGATGATTTAAAGGAGCGGGCAAAAGAAGCTCTGGCTCGTTGGGCGGTGCAATATTTAACGGATCCGGATGTAGAGGCATGGCTCAAAAGTTTTTTGCACCGCCAACTAAGGCGTCTGTGGCAGAAAAAACTGGGCGAGCTTTTACCCGAGGAGAAGGCGGCAGCTGTTTCCGGCCGCCTCCTGGACGAAATGGCAGGCTATCTGTCCGGGGCGGAGTTTAAAGATACGACTGTAAAACTGATGGAGCGTTTGCATGAATCGCTTTGTGAACAAACCGTGCCCCTGCGTGACGTGCTGCCCCGGCCGATCATGAAGCAAGTGGCCGCCTGGCCGGCTTTGCTGGTGCAGGTGCAACCGGTACTAATCAGGCGCCTGCAGGATAACAGGGAGGTACAGGAGCGCCTGACGGCGGTAATCCTTGCTATCATGGAACAGCTCAAAGAAAAAAGCTCATTAGCGCGTGTGGAATCAGTTTGTACCAGTACTTTAATGAGTACCAGGAGGACGTAGCGCACTTTGTACGTGATGATCTGTTCCCCCGCTTAAGTGAATTTCTATCTTCGCCGGAAGTGCAGCGCTGGCTGGAGCAGTATGTTCAGGAGCAGGCGGACAGGGTCCTGGACCGCCCGGTGGGCGAATTGGCGAGTAGTCTTGAGCCCGGACAGCTGGCGCAGGTAAGCGATTGGTTGGCCGTGCGCCTGGGTGGTTGGCTTGCCGACGCCGAAATGCAGTCCTGGCTGGGCCGGTTTTTAAGGGATCGTTACCACGCTGTGGCCGGGTGTACTTTGGCTGAATTGTCCGTTCGGTATGCCGGCGTCGAGCCGCAAAAGGCGGAGGCGTTATTGTTGCGCCAGGGCCTCGATTTGTTCCGCCAGCCGGTAACAATGCGCTTTGTGCGTTTGGTTGCCCGCTCTCTGGTGGAGGAGATCTCTGCTTACCGGGTCGGTCGCCTGCGGGACCATTTTTCTCCGGACACTATAAATAACATTGAGTCAGTATCGACGGGGCTGGTTACCGCTTATCTGAAAAACAAAATCCCTGCTTTTCTGGAAGGTCTGGATTTGAAAGGGATTGTACAATCGCGGATCGAGCGTTATTCACCCCGGGAGTTGGTAGACATGTTCCAGCGGGTGACAATGAACAACCTCCAGAAGATTGAAATTTACGGTGCGGTTATCGGCGCTGCCATGGGGGTGTTTTTCGGCCTGGCTAACCTGCACGCCGGCGCCTTCTGGTTTATCGCCGCTGTTTTGATGGTGATTATTGGTCTAATTCGCTGGGGAAGCCGCCGGTAGGGCGGGTGGACTGATTTATTTCCAAGGCGATTCCACCCCGGTAATAAACTCAAGTATACCTGCCATGCTTGTATTTTTAGCTTAATTTGGATACAATGGTATAGTATAAAATGTCATAATTAAGAGAAAGGTGCGAAAGGGGGTTTTTTATTGAAACAGGTCGTCAGTGTCAGCCTTGGCTCTTCCAGGCGTGACCATAAGGTCCAGGTGGAACTACTGGGGGACCGGTTTGAGATCTCCCGTTTGGGGACGGACGGTGACTTTCAGCGCGCCCTGGAATTGCTGCAGCAATTGGATGGTAAGGTTGACGCCATCGGCCTGGGCGGGATTGATGTGTACATCTATGTCCGGCAAAAGCGTTATGCTTTTCAGGACGGGCTCAAGTTAATGAATGCGGTAAGGATAACCCCGGTAGTGGACGGCAGTGGTCTAAAAAACACTCTGGAGCGCGAGGTGGTGCGGAGCCTGTCTGAAAAAACCGGGTTGCTTAATAAGGGGATGAAGGTCCTGATGGTTAGCTCGCTGGACCGGTTTGGTATGGCGGAAGCATTTTACGATATGGGTTGTGATATGACTTATGGTGACCTGATCTTTACCATGGGCATGCCGTACCCGGTCAAGACGGTGGCAGAACTTGAGGAAATTGCCGGTCGCGTGCTTCCCGAGTTGGTTAAAATGCCTTTCCAGATGCTTTATCCTACCGGTAAAAAGCAAGAAAGCCAGGATGAGGCGAAAGTGCAACAATTTGCCAGTTATTATTACGAAGCTGATGTTATCGCCGGGGACTTTCACCTGATCCGTCGCTATATGCCGGGCGGTATGAACGGGCAAACCATTCTCACTAACACCACTACCCGGGAGGATGTAGAATTTCTGCGTGAAAAAGGAGCGGGTGTTCTAGTTACCACAACTCCCGAATTTGAAGGGCGGTCCTTCGGCGCCAATGTGATCGAGGCTGCTATGGTGGCTATTATGGCCAAGCCCCTGGAACAAATCAGCCCGGAGGATTACCTGGAGCTGTTGGGCAGGCTGAACTTTCAGCCGCACATTTTAAATTTAAAGTCATCATCTGTCTAACAAGTCCAACCTATAGAATATCCAATTGCAACTTAAAGTGAGTAACTTTTTAAGTTGCAATTTACCTGAATGGCTGTATCTTAAGTTGCAGACATTTAGCATAACAACGAAAATAGTCCTTGTCAGCTTACGGGTGTTAAGTTATTACCATTCCTTCCGTTATTTAACTTTGGCGCGGCTATCAAGGAGGTTTAAAATTTAGTTTTGGCGACACATACTGAGATAACTGAAAGCCTAATGGTATTCAAAGACAAATACAACAAAAACGAACGTCTGAAGGTGATGAATAAGGACTGGGACCGGGTGGTGGTGATAAAGGCTACCGATATCGAGTCCTTGCATACTTTAACTGTGTGGAAAGGGGTAGTTTCTTTAAACGAGGGAACTACGGAAAAACCTGACCTGACCGTTATTTCAGACAGCGAAACCCTGGCCGATATTTTTTACGGTGATATCACCCCCACCGAGCCTTACAACGACGGTACGTTAAAGATCCTGGGCCAGGAAGACGATATTATCCGTCTGGATTTCATTTCGCTGATGATTTGGGGGGAGTAGGTTGCAGCTAAAGAGGGTCCTTACCCTGCGCACGGTGGTAGCCACCAGCGCCGGCCTCACGCTGGCCAGCTCGACCTTTGTGGCTGCCGTACAGGTGGCCAGCTATGTGCTTGGTGACACCGCCTGGATTGCGATACTGTCCGGTGGTGTCCTTTGCTTTTTGGCCGCCGCCTGCTTTTCTGAATTGAACGGGCTTTTGCCTTCAGCCGCCGGGATCCGGCTGTACTTTGGCCGCGCATTTAATAATCAGGTAGCCCTGACTGTTTCGCTGTTGTACATGCTGATAGTGGTAATCGGTGTGTTGGGTGCGGAAAGCTATGTCCTGGCCAGAGTGATCAATGAGGTTTTTCCCGGCGTGCAGCCTTTCTTCTGGATCGTATTACTGATGTTTTTGGTTACCGTTATAAATATCAGGGGAATAAAAATTGCCGGACATTTTCAGGATGTGGTCACCTACGGGCTGATTGTATCGCTGGTAGCGTTTGCGCTAATTGCCTTCAATAGGGCAGACTTTCAATTGACCGCGCCTTTTACACCGGGCAGTGCGTCAGGTTTGATTAATGCTATCGCTCTAGGGGTATTTTTGTTTGTCGGCTTTGAATGGGTGACGCCGCTGGCCGAAGAGGTCACTCAAGTCAAACAGATATCCCAGGGGATGATGATTGCCATTGGCATCCTCAGTGTGACCTACGCTGCTTTTACGGTGGCCATGACTGCGGTAGTGCCAAAAGAGGCCCTGGCGGCGACGGCCGCCCCGCAGATGCTCTTTGCCCGTTCGGTGCTAGGAGAACCCGGAGCGGCCTGGATGGCGTTGGTCAGCCTGGGGGCCTCCTTTACCACGTTTAACGCCGGAATAATCAGTGTCTCCCGGTTTATGTACGCCTCTGCCCGGGAACAGGTCCTACCGGCAATTTTTAGCCGGCTCAGCCCCCGTTTTTTCACCCCGTGGGTGTCGATTATCACCCTCTTTATTGTTGCGGTAACTGTGGCCGGAATTATCTCGCTCACCCATCAGTACCTGGTTCTGGTAGAACTGGCTGCTGTAATGGAGTCTATTGTCTACGCCCTTGTAGGCCTATCGGTAATCAGCCTGCGCCGCAGGATGCCGGACCAGCCCCGCCCATACCGGGTGAAGTGGGGGTATGTTATTCCCACCCTAACCATAGTGGTCTTCACTTTCCTGGCAGCAGCAGTGCTGGAAACTAACCGCATGGCGCTGTTTATTTTGATAATTGCCTTTTTGTTCTGCCTGGTTTATGTGAATACAGCCGTACCTTACTTAAAAAAGAAACATGGACAGCGCAAGCGTTCTTCTAGGCGCCGCACGTCCTGAAAATGATCTAAACTTCTACAGCATGTGGTTTTTTTGTTGATCTTATTCTGTAATGTCAGGTAATGAAAAAAAATTAGAGGAATTTTGGGTTTGTATGTAGAATTTATTAAAGGCGTTTTTATATAACTATATCGCTAACAGGCGTAGGGGGGTAGATAATGCCGCATAAAAACCGTATGCATTTTGCTTTGGTTTTTCCATGTATCCTGGCACTGTTTTTTGTAATTTTCCTGGCATGCCCAAACATTTCTGCTGCCGGAGAAAATGCCGTTGTGTCGGTTAGTGTGGCCAATGTCCGCAGTGGCCCGGGTACTGGAAACGCAGTGACCGGGCAGGTATCCCAGGGGGACAACTTGCCGGTTTTGGGACAAGCGGACGGTTGGTACCGCATACAAACACCTGATGGAAGGGCAGGTTGGGTAGCCGGTTGGCTGGTTGCGGTGAATACATCCGTAACACCGGCCCCGAAACCAACTTCACCGGGTGCACCTAACGCAGGAGGATCACAAAGCAGTAGTCAAGTAGCTATGGTTACCGGTAGTGTGGTCAATGTCCGGGGCGGTCCCGGCACTGGAAATGCGGTGACCGGGCAGGTATCCCAGGGGGATAGTCTGCCGGTTTTGGGACAAGCGGACGGCTGGTACCGCATACAAACACCTGATGGAAGGGTAGGTTGGATTGCCGGTTGGTTAGTTAGTGTACAATCTGCGCCACCTGAACAGCCGGCGACTCCGGCTGTACCTGTGACACCGGGGCAGACGGTGAATCCGATTGAACAGAACCCGGGAAAAGTTGACCAGGATCCGGACAGCGAGAATGCAATCCAGTCAGGCAGGGCGCTTTCCTTAAAAGTCAGCCAGTCCGGTAGCAAGACAAACACTACTATTCAGGCCAGCGCGCCTATCGAGTATACTTCATTCTTTTTAAGTAACCCGGACCGGCTGGTCATGGATTTGCAAGGGATCGCACCAGGCGACCTGCCCACAAGCAAGGTGGTTAATTCCAGCACTGTTAAGGAGCTACGGGTGGGGTATTACCAGAGAGATCCTGATGTAACCAGGCTGGTTTTTGAGTTGTTGGGCGGCGCCCAGTATGAGGCCTCACTGTCTAATGACCGGAAAACACTGACCGTACAAACCTATATCCCTGATCTCAGCGGCGCTTACCGGGGCAAGATAATTGCCATCGATGCAGGCCATGGAGGCAGTGAAACGGGGGCTATGGGCAAGGGCGGAACCAGGGAGAAAGAGGTTAATCTGGACATCGCCAAGCGTGTTGCCAGGCTCCTGGAAGCTAAAGGCGCCAAAGTCATTATGATCAGGTCTAGTGACAGCTATGTGGGCCTGTATGAACGCACTAACAAAGCAAATAACTCCAATACTGACATTTTTGTCAGTATTCATATGAACGCTAATGAGAACCGGTCCTACGGCGGTACCAGCACCTATATATACAGCGGGTACACTTCGAATGCCCGGTTCCAGGAGAGTAACAGGCTGGCGCGCTATGTCCAGGCCGAGTTAGTCAAATCTCTGGGCCTGCGGGATATTGGAGTCTTACGAGCTAACCTTGCCGTGTTGCGTACTTCCGACATGCCGGCCATCCTGGCGGAAGTGGCCTTTATCTCGAATGCTGCCGAAGAAAAACTAATGGGCACAGACAGTTTCCGCAATAAGGCTGCGGAAGGCATTGTCAAAGGGATCGGGATGTACTTTGCCGAAAAAAGATCTGCTTAGTGATGCTTCCAGATAATTTCGTGTTCATAAACAAAAGCCCGGCGGGTATGCTTAAATATGTGTAACCGGCCCGGGTTAATTTTTTTGAAAAAAGAGGAACCTTTACTAAAGCCAGTGAATAGTATTATATGATTGTCATATTAGCGTATACTCCTCTTGCATACTTTAATTGGAGATCTCCATTGTCAAATGAGGAGGGGGAAAATGAATAAAAGCGGGGCTATCGGACTATTTGACTCGGGGATCGGGGGGCTTACGGTAAGCAAGGTTATTAATACCATCCTCCCGGAAGAAGCTACTATATATTTTGGTGACACTGCGCATGTACCATATGGTCAGCGCAGTGCGGATGAATTGTTGGGTTTTGCCGATAAGATAGTGTCTTTTTTAGCGGGACAAGGGGTGAAATATATTTTTTTCGCCTGCAATACCAGCTCAGCCCTGTCTTTGTCCGTGTTATCGAGTCGGTATCCGCTGCCGATGATTGGCTTGATTAAACCGGGTGTTGCCGAAGTCCTGCGCCTTACCCGCAACAAAAAAGTGGGTGTTATTGCCACTGAGGCTACAGTTCGCTCCGGAGCTTATGAGAACGAACTCAAAAAGCGAGACAGTAGTATTAAGGTATACAGCCAGGCGGCGCCGCGCCTGGTTCCTCTGATTGAGGCCGGTGAACTGGATTCGCCCGCTGCTGTTGAAGCAGTGAACCAATACCTTTGCCCTTTACGGGAAGCCGGCATTGACACCTTAGTTTTCGGTTGCACGCATTACCCTTTTTTGGCGGGGCTAATAGCTGACGTAATGGGGCCGGGCGTACAGTTGGTAGATCCGGCCGGGGCAACAGTGCGGCAGGCAGCGGCGGAAATGGCCGGGTTGGGGTTGCTGGCCACTGGTGGTTCCAGTCCCCCCGTGCACCGCTTTTTCGTCAGCGGCGAACCGCAAGCCTTTCGCGAGCAGGCGCGGAGATTTTTAGGAAAAGATGTGGGGCCGGTAACCAGAGCGGAGCTTTAATATAAAAAGTCCGCGTGGATTTTAATCCAATGAGTCGGTAAATACTATGGTTGTCTCATAAGGGGTGAGAACCGTGCCTATGGTAGGCATGACTACAACAGTACCGGTAGAAATAATATTTGCCGCCGGTTGGGTTCCGGTGGATTTGAACAACCTTTTTATAACTAGTACTAACCCCCAGTCGCTGGTGGATGAGGCCGAATTGGCGGGATACCCCCGCAATATATGCGCCTGGATCAAAGGAATTTACAGCACGGCACTACAGCACCGGGATATTCAAACCGTTATCGCCGTGACGCAGGGTGATTGCAGCAATACTTATGCCCTGATGGAAACCCTCCAGTTGGCCGGGAAGGAGATTGTGCCTTTTGCTTTTCCTTATGACCGGGATGCTGATCTCTTGCGCCTTCAAATTGAAAAGATGATGTCCTTCTTTAGGGTATCCTGGGAGCAGGTAACGGAAGCCAGGGAGCGTCTAAACCGGATCCGACGCCTGGTGTGGGAATTAGACCGGCTCACCTGGCAGGAAAACCGGGTCAGCGGGTGGGACAACCATCTTTATCAGATCAACTGCAGTGACTTTTGCGGCAATCCGGAGCAGTTTGGCGCAGACGTTTCTGCGCTCTTGGATCAGGCCCGCTCCCGTATACCGTCAAAGAAGGAGTTGCGGCTGGGGTATATTGGTGTGCCTCCAATAGTAGATGACCTGTATCAGTATCTCGAAGAGCGCGGCGCACGTGTAGTATTTAATGAGGTCCAGCGCCAGTTTACCATGCCCTTCGACACTGATGACCTGGTTGAGCAATACCGTCAATACACTTACCCGTACGGGATTTTCTTCCGGCTGGAAGATATCACCCGGGAAGCGGCTAGACGTGGTTTGGACGGAGTTATTCATTATGCTCAGAGCTTTTGTTTCCGGCAGATCGAAGACCTGATTATCCGGGAAAAGCTTAAACTACCGTTGCTGACCCTGGAAGGGGACCGGCCTGGCCGCCTGGATGCACGGACCAGGATGCGCCTGGAGGTTTTTTTAGATGTGCTGAGGTGAGTTTATGACATATATCGGTCTCGACCTGGGAAGTCGCAGTGTTAAAATTGCCATAATGAGTGAAGACCGGACCTGCCGGTTACAGAAGCTGGACACAATTAAATTTTACCGGGAATATGGAGCAAAAACCGGCGGTCAGCTCACTATCGACTTTTCTGCCCTCGACCTTGATATCAAAGGGGCGGAAATAACCGCAACGGGATACGGCCGTCAAACTGTGGATATCCAGGGAGCCCGGGTGATTCCGGAAATCAAGGCTCACGTCCTGGGCGCCGTTTACCTGACCGGGCTTTCCAACTTCACTTTGCTTGATCTGGGCGGGCAGGACAGCAAGGTAGCCCTGGTGCGCAACGGCCGGCTGGTAGACTTTCTGACCAATGACAAGTGTGCTGCTAGCACCGGCAGGTACCTTGAAAATATGGCTGCGGTCCTGAACATCAGTCTGCCGGAACTTAGTTTGCACTATCAAACCCCGGTTGACCTTACCTCTACCTGTGCCATTTTCGGGGAAAGCGAGCTTATTGATAAGATTGTTCAGGGTTTCTCCGTGTCTTCCCTGGCGGCGGGGGTAAACGACAGTATCTTTAAACGCATCCACCCGATGCTAGTCAAGCTTGCCAGTGACACTGTTGTGTTTACCGGTGGGGTAGCGCACAACGGCGCGCTTGCTGAAATAATCAGGCAAAAGACCGGGGCCGCGGTAGTTGTACCGGCAAACCCGGAATACGCAGGTGCTATCGGTTGCTGTATTCATGCCCGGGGTTAAACATGTAGGAGAATACACTGCGATTTAAATCCCTGCCCGTAAAAACAATAACCGGTAGCTTTACTTGCAGGGGGATGGATATTGGCGCAGGGTTTGGTAATCATGTTACGGTAGCATGGAAGAAGTCATATAAACTATAATTAAGAGGGATAAGCATGAAAAGAATTGACGGCAGGGAGCCCGGCCAATTACGGCCGGTGCAGATAACAAAGAGCTGGAACAAGCACGCAGAGGGTTCAGTTTTAATTGAAGTGGGAGATACAAGGGTCGTATGCACGGCTACTGTTGAGGAGAGAGTACCTCCATTTTTAAAGGGAGGGGGAAAAGGATGGGTCACAGCCGAGTACGGCATGCTCCCGCGCGCCACCGGAACAAGAAACCCAAGGGAGGCGACCAGGGGTAGGGTTGGCGGCAGGACGCATGAAATTCAGCGTCTGGTTGGCCGTTCGTTACGTTCAGTGATCGACTTGTCAGCGCTGGGTGAGCGGACAATACTACTGGACTGTGATGTCATCCAAGCTGACGGGGGTACCCGTACGGCGTCTATTACGGGGGCGTTTGTGGCTCTGGCGGAAGCTATACATAAACTAAAACAGCGGGGACTGATCCAGCGCGTACCTTTAACCGACTTTATTGCCGCCACCAGTGTCGGGCGGCTAGGCAGTAGTGAAATTGTCCTGGACCTGTGCTACCGGGAAGACTCGGCGGCAGCGGTCGACATGAATGTGGTCATGACCGGCTCCGGCCGTTTTGTAGAAATTCAGGGAACCGGGGAGGAAGCTTCTTTCACCAAGCAGGAGATGGACAACATGATCGAACTGGCAGTGCAGGGTATCAATCAGCTCATTTCCTTTCAAAAAGAAGCGCTGGGTGACATTGATTGGATCGGGGAGGGAAAATAAAGTTGAAGCTTGTTTTAGCTACCGGTAATCAGGGCAAGGTCAGGGAAATGTCCGATATACTCGCCGCTTATGGGATTGAGGTGTTATCCCTGCGCGAGTTTCCCTTGATTGGAGATATTAAAGAGGACGGGGATACATTTAAGGCAAATGCTATCAAGAAGGCAACTGTTACGGCCGGCCTGGCCGGGCTGACAGCCCTGGCTGATGACTCCGGTCTGGAGGTAGACTACCTGAATGGAGCTCCGGGAGTTTTATCAGCACGCTTTGCCGGAGAAGAAAGGAACGATTTTGCAAATAATATAAAGCTGTTGCATCTTTTGGCCGGGGTGCCGCCAGAAAAACGTACTGCCCGTTTTCAATGTGTGATTGCCATCGCCAGCCCTGGCGGTCCGGTGCATACAGTCCAGGGAACATGCGAGGGCGTGATTGCCGGAGAGCCGCAGGGCGAAGGGGGATTCGGGTATGACCCGTTGTTTTACCTCCCGGAATACGGTAAGACTTTTGCCGAGATTGAACTCGAACTTAAGAATAAGATCAGCCACCGCGGCCGGGCACTAGAGGGGGCACGGGATGTTTTAATCCGTTTAAGTAAAGCGGAAAAAAGGAGTGATAAATTATAAGGGTTGCAGTATTTAGCGACAGCCACGGACAGCTTGAATTTGCCCAGCAGGCTCTCCGGCATATTGGGCGGGTAGATTTTATCTTACACGCCGGCGATTTTCGCCGCGATGGCCTAAAGCTGGCTGCTGGAGTCACTGTGCCGGTAAAGGCAGTGCTAGGTAACTGTGACTATGAACGTGAAGGACCTGCGGAAGAGATGGTTGAGCTGGCCGGACGGCGCATCCTGCTTACTCATGGCCACCTGGTAGGGGCTAAAACACCATTGTCCCAGGTTAAGTTACTGGCTGCAGCCAGGGCCAATAGGGCAGAGGCGGTGATTTACGGCCATACACACCTTGCGGCCATAACCAACCTTGAGGGCGTGCTTTTCTTTAACCCGGGCAGTATCACCAGGGCACTGGACCAAAACCGTCCCAGTTATGGTCTGTTGGAAATTAATGAAAATGGCATATTCCCTTCTATCTGCCGAATTTAACTGACCGACAAAAATTACTTTGACTGTGGATGTTTTTTTCGGTATAATAGGAATTGTGCTAGGTGTTGTATTTTTTCAAGCGGGTGTAGCTCAATGGTAGAGCGTCGGCCTTCCAAGCCGATTACGTGGGTTCGATTCCCATCACCCGCTCCAATTTGTTATAGACCTCTCTTACTGTTTTGTAGTAATAGAGGTCTGTTTTTTAAAGTTATTCTCTAGATTCCCGAGTGTTATTCATAAGATCCAGAGGTGTAGATGTTGTTGAAGGTAAGACCTTTTTTAAAGTGGGCCGGTAATAAGTATCAAATCCTGGAACGAATAAGGGCCGTTTTACCTCCAGGTAAGCGCCTCATTGAACCCTTCGCCGGATCAGGCGCCGTTTTTTTGAATACGCATTATAGTCAGTACCTGGTAACAGATAATAATGGAGATTTGATCAAACTCTATTTGACATTACAGGCTGAGGGTGAGTCATTTATTAGTTATTGCAAATCTTTTTTTACCGAATCTAACAACTCGAAAAGCTGCTACAATAACTTACGGAAAATTTTTAATTCTACCACTGAAACCCGTCTTAAATCCGCCCTGTTTGTCTATTTAAACCGCCATTGTTACAATGGGCTGTGCCGGTATAGCCTCCAAGGTAGTTTTAATACTCCTTTTGGAAAATACAAAAAGCCGCGTTTCCCTGAAGACGAAATGCGGCACTTTTATACTAAAGCCAAAAACGCAATTTTTCTGCCGGCTGATTTTAGAGAAGTGATGAGGGCAGCAGGTAAAGGTGATGTTGTTTACTGTGACCCTCCTTATGTACCGTTATCTGCTACGGCAAGTTTTACCACTTACAGCTCCGGTGGTTTTGGGATAGATGATCAGGTGGAACTGGCGGAACTTGCCCGGCAGTTAGCCGGCAGGGGCGTACCGGTACTAATTTCAAACCATGCTACAGAATTTACCTTAAGTGCTTATAAAGGCGCTAGCATTGAACTGTTTGATGTGCAGAGATATATTAGTTGTGACGGGGCCAACCGGGGCAGGGTTGGTGAAGTACTGGCTTTATTTGACGCTAGATTGCCTTGCGATTAATAGAAGGTCTTGGAGATGAAAACAGAAAAAACTCTCAAATCCGCTTTTATCGCGGCTTTAAGAGCGATTATTTCTGGTGCCGATGGCCGGAGTCGAACCGGCATGGAGGTTATCCGCCGCATTTTGAGTGCGGTGCGTCTGCCAATTCCGCCACATCGGCATTGTGTTGTAGCAATAGTAATTCTAGCAGAAAAATAATTATTAGTCAATAACAAAGTCGTAGGATAGCAAATCTTGTATAATAGATTCAAAACGAACGAATTGATGGTTTTATCTTGTCATTGAAGGATATAATAGGTAAAATAGAAACATTAGTTAATGGCCAGCATAAAGTTGTAATGATAAATATATAGAAAGGAGGTTATGGTGTGAAAGAAAAAGTTCAAGAAGTAATTGAAAAAGTACGGCCGTTTCTGCAAAGAGATGGTGGCGATGTTGAACTTGTAGATGTAGCGCCTGACGGGCTGGTTAAAGTTCGCTTGAAGGGGGCCTGCGGCGGGTGAGCTGGCGCCACAATAACCCTCAAGCAGGGGATTGAGCGGATGCTCAAGCAGGAAATTCCGGAAGTAAAAGAAGTAATATCGGTTTAGGGCTGAAAGAAGCAATGGTTGTTGTAATATTAAGAAACCCTCTGGTTGGAGGGTTTCTTTTTCGTAATGTCCAAGGTAATAAAACCGGGCTTGAGAATTTCAAGCCCGGTTTTTTATGCTCTATACTTATTGTCTGTTTGCTACCAGGTCATCAACCACAGTGGAGTCCGCCAGAGTCGAGGTATCGCCAAGATCATCTATGGCTCCTGCGGCAATTTTCCGTAGGATTCTTCTCATAATCTTACCGCTTCTGGTCTTGGGCATACCGGGTGCAAATTGAATCTTATCCGGTGAGGCAATCGGCCCAATTTCCTTGCGGACGTGAGTGACAAGCTCTTTCTTCAACGCGTCGGATGCCTCAACACCTGCATTAAGAGTAACATAGGCGTAAATACCCTCACCCTTGATATCGTGGGGGAAACCTACCACAGCAGCTTCAGCAACTTTGTCGTGTGCAACCAGCGCGCTTTCAACTTCTGCAGTACCCATCCGGTGACCGGAAACGTTAATCACGTCATCTACGCGACCCATTAGCCAGTAATAACCGTCCTCATCTTTACGTGCGCCGTCGCCACTAAAGTAGTAACCAGGTTGCTGAACGAAGTAAGTTTCTTTAAACCGCGTCGGATCTCCAAACACACCCCGCATAATGCCGGGCCAAGGCTTCTTCATGCACAGGTGTCCGCCTTCATTTACACCGGCCTCGGTGCCGTCCGCACGGAGACAAACTGGAACTACGCCAAAGAACGGGCCTACTGCCGAGCCCGGTTTCATTGGGTGTGCGCCCGGTATTGGAGCAATTAAGTGTCCGCCGGTTTCAGTCTGCCACCAGGTATCCACAATCGGGCATTTTTCTTTACCGATTACAGTGTAGTACCACATCCAGGCCTCAGGGTTAATCGGTTCGCCAACGGAAGCCAACAATCGCAGTGAGCTGAGATCCCTACCGTTAGGAAACTCCTCGCCGTCTTTCATCATGGCGCGGATGGCGGTGGGAGCAGTGTAGAAAACGCTGACACCGAACTTCTCTACAACTTCCCAGAATCTGTCCTTTCCAGGATAGTTCGGGACGCCTTCAAACATCAAGGAGGTTGAGCCTAGTGCCATCGGGCCGTATACCACGTAGCTATGCCCGGTAACCCAGCCGATATCCGCAGTGCACCAATATACATCATCATCTTTTAAATCAAAGAAGTACTTACAAGTCATCAGAGCATAAAGTAAATATCCACCCGTAGTATGCATAACACCCTTGGGTTTGCCCGTGCTGCCGCTGGTATAGAGAATAAATAACGGATCTTCCGCATCCATTACTTCAGGTTCGCATATATGCGAAGCTTTAGCCATTAGGTCGTCCCAATATAAGTCGCGGCCTTCGACCATATTGCATTCCTTGTCCACTCTTTTAACCACAATACACTTCTTTACGCCGGGGCATTGGGCCATAGCATTGTCGGCTACATCTTTGGAACCCAAGAATTTTCCGGAACGATAGCCGAAGTTATTACATACCAGTATTTCTGATTGGGAATCTAAAATTCTGTCACGCAGTGCTTCAGCACTGAAACCACCAAATATAATAGTATGAATGGCGCCAATCCGTGAGCAGGCCAGCATGGCAATGGCTGCTTCCGGGATCATTGGCAGATATAGCGCTACCCGGTCACCTTTTTTGACTCCCTGATCTTTTAAAACATTAGCAAATTTACACACTTCATGGTGTAGTTGCTGATAAGTATAAGTCTTAGCTTCTTCCAGCGGCTCACCTTGCCAGATCAGAGCCGCCTTATTTCTGCGCCCGTCGGTCAGGTGGCGGTCCAGGCAGTTATAAGAAACATTTAACTTACCGCCTGCAAAGTAGCGGACAAAAACATCATCAGTGAAGCTGAATTCTTCGACAGTTTCCCATTTTTTAAACCAGGTCAAGTTTTCTTCGGCCATCTCAGCCCAGAATTCGTTCGGAGTTTCAACCGACCTGCGGTACATTTCCTGGTACTGCTCCAAGCTGTTGATCCTGGCTTGTGCGACAAACTCCGGAGTTGGGTTAAAAACCCGGTTTTCGGTCATCATAGATTTCATTGTGTCATCAGCCATGCTTTTCCCTCCATATTTGTTTGATATTGAATTAGATGCTTCTACTTACTCTTATTCACACTTTTCCCGTTATTATATTAACGCATTATTTCTAATTAATTAAGATGATCGGGTTTAGTTAACAGAATAAGCCGGTCAAATGCATTATGTGCGGTTAAACGGTAATCTTACTTGTTATGAACAAAAAAAAACCCCTGCAATGGGGGTTAAGAGCTAAATACTAAACCATGGGATTTTGGGGAGGTCGATACATGTTTTGCTGAACCTGGTTTTCCGTTGGTGGCATACTGCTTCCTGGTTGAAAACCATATTGCGGGAAATTAGTTTGCTGGTTGCCCGGCTGCGTTCCAGGCTGCCGCAGAGCGGCATTTTGTACCCGCTGCAGTTCCTGGTTCCATTTATTCAGATTCTGGCTGAGGTCATTCATGTTTGCCGTCTTTGGCTGGTACCAGCCGCGGTTATTCATCTCCTTGAATATCTCATGCTGGATCAGGTGTTCTTCTCTTAGTATGCCCATCAATGATTCTTTGAGTTGTACGTTGGACGTTTCCAGTGCGGCTAAATTATAGCCGCCCGCAATATATTTTTCCGTCATTAGAGAGTCGGTCAAGCGGTCCTTTTCTTCTAACATATTAACCACCTCCTAGTATTGCCTTTGATTGGCTAGGTTTTGTACATTCCTTAATAATGTTTCATAGTGACCACGGTGCCTATCGGCAATCGTGGAATAAAATTGCTGGAGTTTCGGGTCGGTAGACTGACTGGCGCCGGTTGTATATTTGGCAATGGCCAGCGCTTCGGAATTAAGCAGATCCCCAATGTGGAGAAGTTCCATTTCCGTCATTTGCATCAATTATATACACCTCCTTTTACTGTTTGAGGTAGTTTGCCCATAAATATAAAAACAATGCAGAATACTGGAAATATCGTATTTTTATCATTTCCTTCTTGCCGGCTTAAGGGCGTAATAGGCAATGAAGAGGAGCAATAAGCCCAC
>JAQVOX010000016.1 GCA_028702435.1 Desulfotomaculaceae bacterium
AGGACGGATTATCGACTTACCTATTAAGGCGAATTTCCGTGAGGGTTTAACTGTACTGGAGTACTTCATCTCTACCCACGGTGCCAGGAAGGGTCTAGCTGATACTGCGCTGCGGACGGCCGACTCAGGTTATCTCACCCGCCGCTTGGTTGACGTTGCCCAAGATGTAATAGTTAGAGAGATTGATTGTGGTACCGCTACGGGTATCGAAGTTGGGGAAATTAAAGATGGTAACGAAGTGATTGAAGAAATTAATGACCGGATTATAGGACGAATAGCCCTGGAAGACATTAAGATAGAGCTAGGCATTGGTGATCAGCTAGAAGCTGATATCCTTATGCCGGGAACCGGCAATGTGCTGTTACCTGCCGGAAAGACGTTGGATGAAATGGATATCAAAAGCATTCGGGGGGCCGGAGTGCCACTGCCGCAGAAGACGCTGGTTCTTGCCGACACTGAAATCACTAAGGAGCAGGCCGAAGATATAATCAAGTCCGGGATAAAAAAAGTTAAGATCCGTTCTGTTTTAACCTGTCGCAGCCGTTATGGCGTTTGCATCAAGTGCTACGGGCGCAATCTGGCTACCGGTCGCAATGTCGATATCGGCGAGGCAGTGGGGATCATTGCCGCCCAAAGCATTGGTGAACCGGGTACCCAGCTTACCATGCGTACCTTTCATACCGGCGGCGTAGCCGGAGATGACATTACTCAGGGCTTGCCTCGTGTGGAGGAACTTTTTGAAGCTAGGCGCCCTAAAGGGCAGGCCATTATTGCCGGAACAGATGGCATAACTGAGGTGAGGGAAGTAAAGGGGCGTAGGGAAATAGAATTGACTGCTGACGACGGCGAGAAGTTTGTTTACCAGGTGCCTTATGGTGCTCGGCTCAAAATTAAAAACAATGACCATGTTAATGCAGGAGATGAGCTAACTGAAGGATCCGTAAATCCGCACGATTTGCTTAAAATTAAAGGGGTCCAGGGGGTGCAGGTCTACCTGCTCCAGGAGGTCCAGCGGGTTTACCGGTTACAGGGTGTAGATATTAATGACAAGCATATTGAAGTAATGATCAGGCAAATGCTCCGTAAAGTAAAAGTAGATGACAGTGGTGATACTGAGTTGCTGCCTGGTGGATTGATCGATGTCTTTGATTTTGAAGATGAAAACAAAAGAACTATGGAGCGGTTTGGTGAACCTGCAACTGCAAAGGCCGTGCTGCTGGGAATCACCAAGGCTTCACTGGCCACTGATTCTTTCCTTTCTGCGGCCTCCTTCCAGGAGACCACCAGGGTGCTTACCGAAGCTGCCATCAAGGGCAAGCTTGATCCCTTACTAGGATTGAAAGAAAATGTAATTATTGGTAAGCTTGTTCCTGCTGGTACGGGGATGTCCCGCTATCGCAATATTAGCATTAACATGGAGAGTGAAGGGGAAACCGGTGTTGAAGAGTGTATTGATGAACAAATAAAGCAGAATGAGGATATTACGCAAGATGATATGCTGACTACTACAGTTTAGAATGCAACGAGTAGAGTAGTATTAAACTTCACTCTTATTAAGTGAATGGGTAGAATGATGACCCTTTTCTTAAAAATATTGACAAGGCCATCTAGTAGTGATAGTATACTTAAGTGCCCGGATTCAGGAGGTTAGGCTGTTATGGCTTATGAGCAGCTATTATCAGCGCGAAAAAAAACAGTAGGCGCCAAACAAACATTAAAAGCCATTGAGCGAGGGTATGTCAAAATGGTTTTTATAGCAAAGAATGCTGACCGGCACGTGGTTGAGCCCATTCTCCAGATGTGCGTTGAAAAAGGTGTTCAGGTTAATCAGGTAGATTCCATGCAGGCGCTGGGCAGGGCCTGTTGTATCGAAGTAGGATGTGCTGCAGCGGCTGTAATTGAAGATTGAGTTTATGAAGAATATGATTAGCCAGGAAGGAGGTGTTTTTTAAGTGCCCACTATTAGCCAGTTGATCCGCAAGGGAAGGGAAAATATTATTAAAATATCTGATGCGCCGGCACTGAAGGAGTGTCCTCAAAAGCGGGGCGTTTGTACTAGGGTCTATACAACTACACCTAAAAAGCCAAATTCAGCTTTGCGTAAAGTAGCCCGAGTCAGGCTAACTAATGGCATTGAGGTAACCTCCTATATTCCTGGCATTGGACATAACTTACAGGAGCACTCAGTGGTTCTGGTACGCGGCGGTAGGGTGAAAGATATACCGGGTGTTAGGTATCACATTGTTCGTGGTTCGTTGGATTCCGCGGGAGTGCAAAATAGGAACAGAGCGCGTTCTAAGTATGGGGCTAAACGACCTAAGAAATAATCGAATCTAATTAGGAAATTATTTATGCAAGGGGGGAAATATGTGCCACGAAGAGGGGCTATAACAAGACAAGAGGTTTTGCCAGACCCAATTTATCGGAGCAAGGTTTTGGCGAAGCTTGTAAACCAGATTATGTTAGACGGTAAAAAGAGCGTTGCTGAGTCAGTGGTTTATGGCGCCTTGAATATCATTAAGGAAAAAACAAATAAAAATCCGCTTGAGGTTTTCGAACAGGCGATGAAGAATATTATGCCGGTGCTGGAGGTAAAGGCCCGCCGAGTTGGTGGAGCCAACTACCAGGTGCCAATTGAGGTTCGTCATGACCGCAGGCAAACGCTGGGCATCCGCTGGCTTACCAAATATTCCAGGGACCGGGCAGGGCGGACCATGGAAGAGAAGCTTGCCAGTGAAATTATGGATGCGGCAGCAGGTACTGGTGGCTCTGTAAAGAGAAAAGAAGACACGCATAAAATGGCAGAAGCTAATAAGGCGTTTGCGCATTACCGCTGGTAAGGGGGGATCTTGATGGCGCGTCAGATTTCGTTGGATAAAATTCGAAACATAGGAATAATGGCACATATTGACGCCGGAAAGACCACTACTAGCGAACGGATGCTTTATTATACTGGGAAAGTGCATAAAATTGGTGAGGTCCACGATGGAGCGGCAACGATGGATTGGATGGTTCAGGAGCAGGAGCGGGGTATTACTATAACTTCTGCTGCAACTACTTGCAGGTGGCGTGATTATCAGATTAACATAATCGATACGCCAGGACATGTGGACTTTACTGTTGAAGTAGAACGTTCCCTGCGCGTGCTTGATGGTGCAGTAGCAGTCTTTTGTTCTGTTGGGGGTGTTGAACCGCAATCTGAAACAGTTTGGCGGCAGGCTGACAAGTATGGTGTTCCAAGAATAGCCTTTATCAATAAGATGGACCGGGTAGGCGCCGATTTTGCCCGGGGAATAAAAATGATCGAGGAACGCTTAGGTGCAAGGCCTGTTGCAGTTCAGATGCCTATCGGGATGGAAGATCGGTTTCGTGGCGTAATTGACTTGGTCCGGAATAAGGCAATTGTATATTCCGGCGAACTTAGTGTTGATAGTCAGGAGATTGCTATTCCACCTGAACTGGCAGAAGAGGCTCAAGCACTGAGAAACAGGTTAATCGAGGCGGTTGCTGAAGATCACGAAGATTTAATGGCGAAGTATCTTGAAAATACGGAGTTTACTGAAGCTGAGATTATTGAAGGAATAAGAAAGTCCACACTGGCTGTGAAGATGATTCCTGTATTATGTGGCTCGGCCTTTAAAAATAAGGGTGTGCAGCCACTGCTGGACGCAATAGTTGATTACCTTCCTGCTCCCACTGAGGTGTCGGCCATTCGGGGGATCGACCCGGTTAGCGGCGAGGGAATAATCCGTGCAGCCAGGGACGATGAACCATTTGCTGCACTGGCCTTTAAAGTTATGGTTGACCCATATGTTGGTAAACTGACTTTTTTCCGGGCTTACTCAGGCCAACTGAAGTCGGGTTCTTATGTTTTTAACTCCACCAAGAACCGGCGGGAGCGGGTTGGGCGCATCTTGAAAATGCATGCTAACCACCGGGAGGATATCGCGGAAGTCTTTACTGGTGATATTGTTGCAGCGGTTGGCCTAAAAGTGACAAGTACCGGTGATACACTTTGTGATGAAAAGGCTCCGGTATTCTTAGAATCCATGGATTTTCCGGCTCCGGTGATCCAGGTGGCCATCGAGCCTAAAACCAAGCTGGATCAAGAGAAAATGGGTGTTGCACTGCAAAAGCTAGCTGAGGAGGATCCGACTTTTCAGATCAATACAGATGCAGAAACCGGACAGACACTGATCTCCGGAATGGGCGAACTGCACTTAGAAGTGATTATTGACCGGATGCTGCGGGAGTTTAATGTGGAAGCGAATGTTGGTCGTCCCCAGGTTGCTTATAAGGAAACCATCAGGAGAAAAAGTAAGGCTGAGGGCAAATTTGTCCGTCAGTCTGGTGGTCGCGGCCAGTACGGGCATGTTATTTTGGAGATCGAGCCACGGGAACCTGGCTCCGGCTATGAGTTCAAGAATAAAATTATCGGTGGTGTTATCCCTAAGGAATATATCCCGGCGGTTGATGCAGGTGTAAAAGAAGCGCAGGAAAATGGTGCTTTGGCTGGTTTTCCAATGGTGGATATTGGTGTTACTCTACTGGATGGTTCTTATCATGATGTTGACTCATCTGAGATGGCTTTCAAAATCGCTGGTTCGATAGGGTTTAAGAATGCTGTCGGTAAGGCCGAAGCAGTTTTGCTGGAACCGGTAATGAAGGTCGAAGTTGTGGTAAATGAAGAGTATATGGGTGATGTAATCGGTGACATAAACTCCAGGCGGGGACGGATTGAGGATATGGAACCGCGTAGTGGAGCGCAGATTATTCATGCTCTTGTGCCGCTTGCGGAGATGTTTGGTTATGCTACAGGCCTGCGTTCCCGAACTCAGGGACGCGGCGTATACAGTATGCAGTTTAATCATTATGCAGAAGTTCCACAAAATATTGCTGAAGGAATTATTGCCAGGAGGCAAGGGTAAAATACTGGTAACCCAAAATAGGCCGGAGGGCTGGCAAATACAGTGTGCTTTTACAAATAACCAGGGAATAAAAAGGAGGATAAAACCATGGCAAAACAAAAATTCGATCGGAATAAGCCCCACGTTAATATTGGCACTGTCGGACACGTTGATCACGGCAAGACCACTCTTACGGCGGCAATTACCAGGGTTCTCAATACCGTTGGTCAGGCATCGATCAAGAAGTTTGAAGAGATAGACAACGCTCCTGAAGAGCGCGAGCGTGGCATTACCATCAATACCTCCCATGTCGAATACGAAACAGAAAAAAGGCACTATGCTCACGTTGATTGTCCTGGCCACGCCGACTATGTTAAAAACATGATTACTGGCGCCGCGCAAATGGATGGTGCAATCCTGGTAGTTTCAGCGGCTGATGGACCGATGCCTCAGACTCGCGAGCATATTCTGCTGGCTCGTCAGGTTGCTGTTCCTTATATCATTGTCTACCTAAATAAAGCCGATATGGTTGACGACCCGGAGTTGTTGGAACTGGTTGATATGGAAGTGCGTGAACTGCTGACAAACTATGAATTCCCCGGCGACGATGTTCCCATTATTACCGGTTCGGCTTTGAAAGCCATGGAATGTGGATGCGGCAAGCGTGACTGTGAGTGGTGTAAATCTGTATGGGAACTAATGGACGCTGTGGACGATTATATTCCCATCCCCGAACGGGCTATTGACAAACCCTTTTTGATGCCGGTTGAGGACGTGTTCTCTATTACCGGGCGCGGCACTGTGGCTACCGGCAGGGTGGAGCGTGGCCAGGTCAAGGTACAAGAAGAAGTCGAGATCGTGGGGTTGACCGACAAACCGCGTAAAACCGTAGTAACTGGTGTAGAAATGTTCAGAAAAATTCTCGATAGTGGTCAGGCCGGAGATAACATTGGCTGTCTTTTGCGCGGTGTTGATCGAAAAGAAATTGAGCGAGGGCAAGTTTTGGCTAAACCCGGGACGATTAAGCCCCACAAGAATTTTTCAGCTGAAGCGTATGTATTGACCAAAGAAGAGGGTGGCAGGCACACGCCATTTTTTAACGGCTATCGTCCTCAATTTTACTTTCGCACAACGGATGTGACCGGTGTGGTTACACTGCCGGAGGGTGTAGAGATGGTGATGCCGGGTGATAACATTAGAATGGATATTTCCCTGATTACCCCGATCGCTATTGAGGAAGGACTGCGGTTCGCTATCCGCGAAGGTGGTCGCACTGTTGGCGCAGGTGTAGTAACAGGGATTAATGCTTAACTGTTAATGATAGTATTTATTGTGTATATAATGCAAAATAATATGCCAGTATATTAGTTATTTTGAATTGAAAAAGCGATGAAGTGAGAGGTTGCCTCTTTCGGCCATGGATGTGTCAGAAATTAGAAAAGCACCTGCGCAAATCATTGTTGGTTGAGATGTTTTGGTCAGGTATTATGGTTACTGCCGGAATGGCTGTCATTTGCTGAAATGTAGGGGAATTTTCACCGAGAAAGTCCGGTAAACGGGCGAAAAGGAGAACAGGATAATTGATGAAGAGTCAAAAAATAAGGATCAGGCTTAAGGCTTACGATCATCATATACTGGATCAGTCTGCCTTGAAGATTGTAGATACTGCAAAGAGGACTGGAGCTTCAGTGTCTGGCCCGGTTCCGCTGCCAACTGAAAAAAACATTTATACAATCCTTCGCAGTCCACATGTGAATAAGGATTCTCGGGAGCAATTTGAAATGCGGACACACAAGCGGCTAATTGACATTATTGAGCCAACGCCGAAGACTGTAGATGCACTTATGCGACTGGACCTCCCGGCTGGTGTAGATATAGAGATTAAGCTTTAGAACCGTACGTTTTAGTATTAAGCCATTTTGATTCTTGGCAACAAACGAGTGCAGATAAAATATAAGTTAAAGAGGTAATGTTGAGGACCAGCTTCAACCTCTTACTAGGGCAAGGCAGGGGCTACAGGTTAAAGCCAGGCTGAATTGGAGCCCCTGATAAACGGAGGTGCATCAATAATGCCCAAAGGAATACTGGGTAAAAAAGTTGGTATGACACAGATATTTACTGACACCGGCTTGGCCATCCCGATTACTGTGATTGAGGCAGGCCCGTGTATTGTAGTACAGAAAAAAACACCCGATACTGATGGTTATAGTGCGATCCAAATCGGTTTTGGGGAGAAGAGGGAACAACTTTTTACCAAGCCTATGAAAGGACATTTTAATAAAGCCGGTGTGCAACTACGTCGCTTTTTGCGGGAACTAAGAGTTGAAGATGTAAATTCATACCAGGTTGGCCAGGAAATAAAGGCGGATATCTTTGCTGAGGGTGAGAAGGTGGATGTGGTTGGGACCAGTAAAGGGCACGGCTTTTCAGGTGCCATTAAGCGTCACGGCTTTCACCGTGGTCCTATGGCTCATGGTTCAAAGTATCATCGACGTCCAGGTTCGCTGGGAGCGAAAGGTCCGGCCCGGGTATATAAGGGAAGGAAGTTGCCAGGTCATTTTGGGGCGGAGCGGAAAACTGTGCAGAACCTTGATATAGCGAAGGTCGATGCAGAACGTAATATGCTTGCTATAAAGGGAGCCGTACCGGGTCCCAAAGGCGGTTTGGTATTGATAACTTTGTCGACAAAGGCGTAAAACGCTAAAAAAGAGACTTTATGCTGAGGCAAAATACTTGCGATGGATTGCCTGGCGAGTATAGCCAAAACGCTTACGGCTCAGAAAGGGGACACTCATGCCTACAGTAGCTTTGTACAATATAAACGGCGAACATGTCGGTGAACTGTCACTGCGGGACGATATTTTTGGCGTCGAGGTTCACAAAACAGTACTACATGATGCTGTTCTGATGCAGTTGGCCGCACGGCGGCAGGGAACACACGACACCAAAACCAGGGCGGAAGTCAGGGGCGGGGGCCGTAAGCCATGGCGTCAAAAGGGAACCGGCAGGGCGCGTCATGGTACTATCCGTTCACCGATTTGGCGTGGTGGCGGGATTGTTTTTGGCCCGCATCCTAGGGACTACCGGTATAACCTGCCCAAAAAAGTGAGAAGGCTGGCATTGAAGTCTGCTCTATCGGCTAAGGTGAATTCCGGAGACATCCTTGTTTTGGACCAACTAAATTTGGAGCAGCCAAAAACCAGGGATATGGTTAAGATTTTGAATAACCTTAAGGTGAACGGAGCCCTTCTGGTAACGGCTGATATTGATCGGGTAGTGGAAAAATCTGCTCGTAATATTCCAAATGTAAAGCCGGTGCATGCCACTGGAATTAACGTTTACGATATTCTAGCCCACAATAAGCTGGTGATCACCAGGGAAGCCGTAGCCAGGGTTGAGGAGGTGTTCGCGTAAATGAAAAACCCGCGAGATATCTTGCGCAGGCCACTGGTTACCGAGAAAAGCACTTCGCTATTAAAGGATAACAAATATACCTTTGTAGTTGACCTTAATGCCAATAAGGTTGAGATCCGGCAGGCTGTAGAGAGTATATTCAAGGTCAAGGTGGAAAAAGTAAATACTTTGAGAGTTAAGGGCAAAATAAAACGGGTGCGCAGAGTGCCCGGGAAAACTCCTGATACAAAAAAGGCGATCGTCACCCTTAGAGCGGGTGACCGAATTGAGATTTTTGAGGGAATGTAACACTTACCAATAAGAACCGAATCAATTTTAGGTGAAAGGAAAAGGTTTTAGCTGTCACAATCCGATGAAGTGGTACGCATGCGAAGTTGAAACCTGTGTACAGAGGATAATTGGGACTTAATATACGTGACACTGCTTCCCGTGGAGTCGGCGGGGGGGAGACATATTTAAGCGGCTACAGTTTGGGTATGTTTCTTGAAACCAGGTAAAAAAGTGGCTATCAAAAAATTTAAGCCAACCTCAGCAGGCCGCCGGTTTGTAACTGTGTCTGACTTTAAAGAAATAACTTGTGTAGAACCTGAAAAGTCTTTGCTTAAACCTTTAAAGAAAAATGCTGGTCGTAACGCACAGGGCAGGATGACAGTAAGACACCGGGGCGGCGGGCATAAGCGTGTGTTTAGGATCATTGATTTTAAACGGAATAAGGACGGTATTCCGGCAAAAGTTGCTAGTATAGAATATGATCCGAATCGTTCTGCTAGGATTGCTCTTCTACATTACGTAGATGGAGATAAAAGATACATCCTAGCTCCGGTAGGCATCAAAGTAGGACAAAGCCTGTTCTCGGGCCCGGATGCAGATATTAAGGTTGGAAATTGCTTACCGTTGCTTAACATTCCACTGGGCACGATGATCCACAATATAGAGCTCTATCCTGGAGGCGGTGGACAGTTAGTACGCTCAGCAGGTACTTCGGCGCAATTAATGGCCAAGGAAGGTAAGTATGCTAATATACGTATGCCTTCCGGCGAAATGCGACTGGTATTGATTAACTGTCGCGCTACCATTGGCCAGGTAAGCAATGTTGAGCATGAGAACATCACAGTAGGAAAAGCCGGCCGTAAACGCTGGATAGGCATACGCCCATCAGTTCGAGGCGTGGTAATGAACCCGACGGATCACCCGCACGGTGGCGGCGAAGGTCGCTCACCGGTTGGTCGTAATCCGGTAACTCCATGGGGTAAACCCACCCTGGGCGCACGTACCCGCAAGAAAAAACCAAGCGATAAATTGATAGTAAAACGGAGGACGACTAGATAAATACTTAAATGAAAGGGGGCTTAAGTTTTGGGTCGGTCATTAAAGAAGGGGCCGTATTGTGAGGAACGCCTGCTTAAAAGGATAGAAATGATGAACGATACCGGCGATAAAAAAGTAATTAAGAGCTGGTCCAGACGCTCAACTATCTTTCCACAAATGGTAGGCCATACAATTGCTGTACACGATGGGCGAAAGCATATTCCGGTTTATGTTACCGAAGATATGGTTGGACACAAGTTGGGTGAATTTGCAACTACCAGGCTCTTTAGAGGGCATGGTCACCATACGGAAAGGTCTACAGCGCTGAAATAGAAGCCGGGAAACAAGTCTGGGGCAAGGAGTCAATTAATTTTCCAGCCTATGGTGTCCTGCCCGGCAACGGAATGAAGGGGGTAAATAACCTGTGGAGGCTAAAGCCACAGCAAAATTTGTGAGAATTTCCCCGCGTAAGGTGCGCATTGTAGTGGACCTAATCCGGGGCAAGAAAATACAAGAAGCCTTAGCTATATTGGAATATACACCAAAAGGGGCCTCTGATGTAGTAGCCAAGGTAGTCAAGTCTGCTGCCGCGAACGCTGAGCATAATCAGCAAGCTAGTAAAGATGAATTATTCGTTACCTCTGCATTTGTTGACCAGGGGCCTACCCTAAAACGGTTTCAGCCCCGTGCTATGGGGCGCGCGGATGTTTTGCGCAAGCGTACCAGCCATATTACGGTCGTGGTAGGCGACCAAAAGGAGGGTAGATCTTAGTGGGGCAAAAGGTAAATCCAAAAGGCCTACGGATTGGCATTATCCGAGACTGGGAAGCAAAATGGTTTGCTGATAAGAAGAACTATGCCGATTTCTTGCAAGAGGACATTGCAATACGTAAACATATTAAAAAGAAATTATTTATCGCTGGCATTTCTCGTATCCAGATCGAGCGGGCAGCCAATCGCGTAAAGGTATTTATTCATACAGCTAAGCCAGGTATAGTCATTGGACGGGGCGGTATCGAAGTTGAGAATCTTCGCAAACAGCTCGAGTTGCTCACGGCCAAACAGGTCAGTGTGAATATTGTTGAAATCAAAGTGCCTGAATTAGATGCGCAGCTTGTTGCCGAGAATGTAGCTTCGCAGCTCGTGAAGAGGATTGCTTTTAGACGGGCTATGAAGCAAGTGGTGACACGCTCCATGAAGATGGGGGCTAAAGGAATTAAGATTTCCTGTGGCGGTCGTCTGGGTGGTGCTGAAATCGCGCGCACTGAGTGGTACAGTGAGGGCAAGGTACCACTTCATACCTTACGTGCTGATATTGATTACGGGTTTGCAGAGGCAAAGACAACTTATGGAAAAATTGGGATTAAAGTCTGGATCTATAAAGGAGAAGTTTTACCCGCAGCTAAAACTCCCGCAAAATCCCCGACCAGGATAGGGAGGGAAGTTACCGGTGAAGGAGGCGTATAGGGATGCTCATACCGAAAAGGGTAAAATTCCGTAAGCAGCACCGCCCCAATAAGGCAGGTAAGGCTAAAGGCGGCAGGGAAGTCAGTTTTGGTGAGTATGGCCTTCAGGCATTAGAACCTGCCTGGATTACCAACAGGCAGATTGAGGCAGCCCGTATCGCTATGACTCGTTATATTAAGCGTGGCGGTAAGGTGTGGATTAGAATTTTTCCGGATAAGCCAATTACTACCAAACCGGCTGAAACCAGAATGGGATCTGGTAAAGGTACTCCTGAGTACTGGATTGCCGTTGTGAAGCCCGGACGGATAATGTTTGAACTAGCAGGCATTACCGAGGAAGTGGCCCGTGAAGCTATGAGGTTGGCTTCTCACAAGTTACCAATAAAAACCAAGTTTGTGAAACGCGGGGAAGTGGGTGAGGTCAATGAAGGTTAAAGACATTAGAGATTTGACCGATGCCGAGCTTAGTAAAAAGCTGGATGAATCCAAGGATGAACTATTTAAGTTGAGATTTCAGATGGCTACAGGACAGCTGGATAACCTTATGAAACTGCAAGAAGTCAGGCGTAGAATTGCGCGTGTTAAGACCATAATCCGCGAGCGCGAGCTTGGGATCCAGCAGGCGTAATATAAAATTTTTTCAGAAATAAATCCATGCCAGGGTGTCTGGAACGTCCCCTATTGGCATAAAGCATCGTAAAATACGAGACATCCTGAGTAAGAAGGGGGAAGGATTAATTTAATGGAAGAGCGTGGAATGCGCAAGGTGCTTACCGGCAGGGTGGTAAGCGATAAAATGGAAAAAACCGTAGTTGTGGCTGTTGAAACCCTGGTTAGGCATCCCATGTATCAGCGCATTATTCGCCAAACCCGGAAGTATAAAGCTCATGATGAGGAGAATAATTGCCGAGTAGGCGATAAAGTTAAGGTTATGGAAACCAGGCCTCTGTCTAAAGAAAAGCGGTGGCGGGTTATCGAAATTCTGGATAGGGCGGACCAGATTTAGGAGTGGGAGTTTGAGGAGGTTGCTGCTGTGATTCAAGTTCAGTCTATGCTCACTGTTGCGGATAATACCGGGGCGCGCAGGCTAATGTGCATACGCGTATTGGGGGGGGCCATGCGTCAATATGCTAGCGTGGGAGATGTCATCGTGTGTTCTGTTAAAGAAGCCACGCCAGGCGGCGTTGTTAAGAAAGGTGACATTGTTAAGGCCGTTGTTGTCCGTACTAAAAAAGAAGTGAGGCGCCCGGACGGCTCATATATCAAGTTTGATGAAAACGCTGCCGTAATTATTAAGGACGATAAAAGTCCCAAAGGTACTCGTATTTTCGGGCCGGTAGCGCGAGAATTAAGAGACTGTGAATTTATGAAGATTGTTTCACTGGCGCCGGAGGTGCTTTAATAAAGCGGTAAAAACAGGGCTGGCGGTCTAATCAGGCCATGTTGGATGAGTGTACCCCCCTGGGCTTGCTTCCCAAGATAACGAAAAAAAACTTGCGTCCGGGCTGCGTTGCATGATCAATGACAACGACCGCATTAGGAGGTGGATAAAATCATGGCAAACCCTAAAGTTCACGTCCGCAGTGGGGATACTGCAATGGTAATAAGTGGCAAGAGCGTAGGAAAAAAAGGTAAGGTAATAGCAGTCTTACCGGATGAGAACAGGGTAGTGATTGAAGGAGTTAACATAGCTAAGCGCCATACTAAGCCAACTAGGCAACTGCCGCAAGGAGGCATATTAGAAAAAGAAGCGCCGGTTCATAGCTCAAATGTAATGCTATTCTGTAATAAATGCAATTCACCTACTAGGATTGGCAAAAAAGTCCTCGCTAACGGTAAAAAAGAGCGCGTTTGTAAAAAATGTGGAGAAATCATATGAGTAATAAGCAGTAAGCTTTAGGGAATTCATTAAGAGAGATGAATTTTGGCGAAAGAATAAACAACCGGTAAGCTGTGACTTATTATCAGGGAAGGAGGTTGTTTAGGTGCCCAGAATGAAAGACAAATATAAGAACGATGTAATGTCGGCTATGATGCAAAAGTTTGGCTATAAAAATATAATGCAGGTTCCCAAGCTGGAAAAGGTAGTCATAAATATGGGCGTAGGTGAGGCAATTCAGAACTCCAAAATTATTGATTTTGCAATAAGTGACCTTATGACCATATCCGGACAAAAGCCGGTTACCACAAAAGCAAAGAAGTCCATAGCTGCATTTAAATTGCGCGAAGGTATGACCATTGGCGCTAAGGTGACTTTGCGCGGTGCGCGGATGTATGAGTTCGTTGACAGGCTTTTTAATGTTGCGCTGCCAAGAGTACGAGACTTCCGTGGTGTTTCCCCCAAGTCCTTTGATGGGCGTGGTAATTATAGTATGGGTATTCGCGAGCAGCTTATTTTTCCGGAAGTAGAGTATGACAAGATTGATAAGATTCGTGGTATGGATGTAGTTATTGTCACTACAGCTAGAACGGATGAAGAGGCTAGGGAACTGTTGAAATTGATGGGCATGCCTTTCCGGGCAGCATAATTTTACTTATATCAGACCACCGCAAAGGAGGGGAATTGGTGGCTAAAAAGTCAATGGTTTTAAGAGCGCTGCGAACGCCTAAATTTGCAGTACGCAGGCATAATAGGTGCAAAATATGTGGGCGACCACATGCTTTTATGAGAAAGTTCGGGATTTGCCGGATCTGTTTCCGGGAACTCTCATATAAAGGTGAAATTCCAGGAATCCGCAAAGCCAGCTGGTAACAGGAAGGAGGTAGTTGCGCGTGGTTATGACCGACCCCATTGCAGATTTCTTGACCCGTATTCGTAATGCCAATACATTTTATCATGATAAAGTAGAGGCGCCTGCTTCCAGAGTAAAAAAGGCCATTGCCAGCATCCTAAAAGATGAAGGTTTTATAAGAGAATGTGAATTTGTTGAAGATGGCAAGCAGGGAATTGTTCGGGTCTACCTAAAGTACGGTAGCAATAAAGAGCGGGTGATTACTGGTCTCAAGCGCATATCAAAGCCGGGTTTAAGAGTATATGCAAGAAAAGATAATATTCCAAAAGTCCTGGGTGGCCTTGGTATCGCCATCATCTCCACTTCCAGGGGGTTTATGTCGGATAAGAAGGCGCGTAAAGAAGGCCTGGGCGGGGAAGTTATTTGCTACATTTGGTAGATCGAATAAATTTAGGATGGCAGGTGTGATTTATGTCCAGGATTGGTAGGCAACCGGTACCGGTGCCCGCCGGTGTTGATGTGAAAATAGATGGAAAACATTTGCGGGTAAAGGGTCCGAAAGGGCAGTTGGAAAGAGATTTGCACCGGGATATGATCGTCAAATACGAAGATGGGAAATTGCTGGTTGAGCGCCCTTCTGATAATAAACAGCATAGGTCCTTGCATGGGCTAACGCGTACCCTGGTTAATAATATGGTGGTAGGGGTAACTGATGGTTTTCAGAAGAACCTGGAACTTGTCGGTGTAGGTTACAGAGCTTCAAAGCAGGGTAAAAAACTGGTGTTAGCAGTGGGTTACTCCCATCCGGTAGAGATTGAACCTGAAGCAGGTCTGGAGATAGAAGTGCCTGCGCCGACTAAGATTAACATTAAGGGTATTGACAAGGAAAAAGTTGGGGCGTTGGCAGCGTTTATCCGTGCAGTTCGGAAGCCTGAACCCTATAAAGGTAAAGGGGTCAGGTACGAGGGCGAAAGGGTGCGCAGAAAAGTTGGTAAAGCCGGTGGCAAAGGCAAGAAGTAAGAATGAAAAGTCGAAAATTACTTATTAAATTCCATTTAAGAAAGGCAGTGACCTAAGTGCTAAACAGACCCGACCGTAAGGCCCTGCGGGCAAAAAAACGCTTCAGGGTGCGAAAGAAAATAACTGGTTCCGCCGGTCGGCCCAGGTTAAATGTTTTTCGCAGTATCCATAATATTTATGCCCAAATAATCGATGATGAACGTGGGGTGACCCTTGTGGCCGCTTCTACGCTAGCGCCGGAGTTGAACGGCAAGTTGCCTGTGGGTGGTAATGCCGCAGCAGCTGCTGCGGTAGGTGAGTTGCTGGCCAATAAGGCGCTGGAAGCAGGGATTAAACAGGTTGTTTTTGATCGCGCCGGATATATTTACCACGGCCGGATTAAAGCTTTGGCAGAAGCGGCGCGGGCAGGCGGGCTGGAATTTTAGGATCGATGAAAGGAGGTAAATAGATGGCAAGGATTGACGCCAGCAAACTGGAAACAACTGAGAGAGTGGTATATATCAATCGAGTGGCAAAGGTTGTGAAAGGTGGCCGGAGATTCAGTTTTTCCGCCCTGATGGTAGTGGGCGATAGTAACGGTCACGTCGGGGCCGGTTTGGGAAAGGCGGGCGAGGTTCCCGAGGCTATCCGTAAGGGTATAGAAGATGCAAAAAAATCTTTAATAAAAGTACCTCTTTCCGGTACAACAATTCCCCATGAGGCAATTGGGCTGTTCGGAGCGGGCAAGGTGCTCCTTAAACCAGCTGCTCCCGGTACTGGTGTGATCGCTGGTGGACCGGTTAGAGCGATCCTGGAACTAGCCGGGGTACGCGACATTCTAACCAAGTCTTTGGGTTCGAAAAACGCTAATAATATGGTTCAAGCGACTATGGAAGCGCTAAAAAGCCTAAAGACTCCGGAGGAAGTAGCCCGCCTTAGAAATAAGACAGTAGAAGAACTGCTGGGTTAGAGCGTGTTGTAAATAAAATGCTTAATAAAGCGCTCTAAAAAAAGGGGGAAATGTTTTGGCTAATTTAAAGATTACCCTGGTCAGAAGCTTAATTAGCCGCCCGGCAGACCAACGGGTCACCGTGCGTACCTTAGGCCTGACCAAGTTAAACCGTTCAGTAATACAAGAAGACACCCCGCAAATCAGAGGTATGATTAATAAAGTTTCACATTTATTAAAAGTTGAAGAAGTTTAATACAGTTAAAGAAAACAAGCTTGAAGAAGCGCGGATCCATGAAACTTAAGGAGGTGTCGCTTTTGAAACTGCATGAGTTAAGTCCGGCTCCCGGTGCAAGGCCTAAACCTACCCGCAAAGGACAGGGAAGTGGTTCCGGTCTGGGTAAAACGGCTGGCCGAGGCCACAAAGGACAAAAGTCACGCTCCGGTGGCGGTGTCCGTCCCGGGTTTGAGGGTGGGCAGATGCCACTACAGCGTCGCATGCCGAAGCGTGGTTTTTTCAATAAATTTTCTAAAGAAATTATTGCCGTCAACATAACAGATTTAAACCGGTTTGAGGACGGTGTCACCGTGACTCCTGAAACATTACTTGCTTCTAGATTGATCAAAAAGGTTGGGGACGGTGTGAAAATTATTGGAAACGGTAACTTGGAAAAATCTCTGACGGTTTGCGCCCAAGCTTTTAGTAAGTCAGCTGAAGAAAAGATAATAGCTGCCGGCGGTAAGGCAGAGGTGATTTAATTGCTGAGTAGTTTGTTTAGTGCCCTCAAGGCCTCGGAATTAAGGACAAAGCTCCTATATACTTTAGGTATGATCTTTGTCTTTCGGCTAGGCGCCCATATTCCTGTGCCCGGGGTCAATTCGGAAAGATTTGCTGAGCTCGTCAGCAGTGGGGCTATTTTTGGGTTTTTCGATGTTATTTCCGGCGGTGCCCTGAAGAATTTTTCTGTTTTTGCGATGAGTATCACGCCCTATATCAATGCCTCCATTATTATGCAGCTTCTTACAGTGGTAATCCCACACCTGGAGCGTTTAGCTAAAGAGGGTGATGAGGGGCGCAAGAAAATTACCCAGTATACGCGCTACCTGACCGTGGTGCTGGCTTTTGTTCAGGGCCTGGGTATGGTGATCGGAGTAGGCGGGGCGTTGCATAACCCCAGTCCGGTGGCATATTTTATGACCGCCATCACCATCACTGCCGGAACTACTTTCCTGATGTGGACTGGTGAGCAGATCACTGAGAAAGGGATCGGTAACGGTATTTCACTATTAATTTTTGCGGGAATTGTTTCCAGAGTGCCTGAAGGAATCACCAGGATAATAGAATATTTGAATGTCGGTACCATCAGCATATTAAATGTTCTACTGCTGGTCATTATTGGCGGTCTTGTGATCGCAGCAGTGGTTTTAGTCCAGGAAGGACAGCGCCGAATTCCTGTTCAATATGCTAAGCGCGTGGTTGGTCGCAGGGTGTATGGTGGGCAGACAACACACTTACCGCTGCGGGTTAACCAGGCGGGCGTGATTCCGGTTATTTTTGCGTCATCGTTGCTGATGTTTCCCGAGACATTGGTGCAGTGGTTTTCTAATAGTGCTTTTTCGGCCTTTTATGTGCAGTGGCTAGGTTGGGGAACAGCAGCTCATACGTTGTTTTACGCACTTTTGATCATCGGGTTTACTTATTTTTATACAGCAGTAATTATGAACCCGGCAGATGTAGCCGACAATATTAAAAAATACGGTGGCTTCATTCCTGGCTTGCGTCCGGGGCGTCCAACTGCAGAATATATCAGCCGTGTTATGAACAAAATCACCCTGGTTGGGGCTGTTTTTTTAGCCCTTGTCGCTATCTTACCGAGTTTTGTGCTTCTGGCCACCGAGATTCCTAACATTTATTTCGGGGGCACTGCGCTCCTGATTGTTGTAGGAGTTGCGCTGGATACCATGAAGCAGATAGAATCACATATGTTGATGCGCAGTTACCAGGGGTTCATGAAGTAAGGTGAGATGATGATAAGCTGTAAGTCTGAAAAAGAACTTGTTTATATGAGAGATGCTGGTAGGGTCGTGGCCCGTACGCTGGCAGAACTGAGCAAAGCGGTAAAAGTAGATGTACCTACTTCTGAACTAGATCAACTGGCGGAGGACTTTATTATAAAAGCTGGCGCTAGGCCGGCATTTAAAGGATTGTACGGCTTTCCATACAGTATCTGTGCTTCTGTAAATGAAGAAGTTGTACACGGGCTTCCAAGTTTAAGAAAATTAATAAATGGAGATATTGTCAGTATTGATATTGGTGCAGAAGTAAATGGATATTTTGGTGACAGCGCCGTTACATTCCCGGTGGGAGACGTTACTAGCGAGGCCATGCGGCTATTAAAGGCTACTGAGGAATCACTCTACCAAGGGATTGAACATGCTAGGGAAGGCGCCAGGCTATCGGACATATCTAACGCCGTTCAGACCAGCGCCGAGGAGTACGGTTATTCAGTGGTGAGAGACTTTGTTGGGCACGGAATTGGCAGAAAACTGCACGAGGATCCTCAGGTTCCAAACTACGGCCAACCCGGAAGGGGTCCTAGGTTAAAGGAAGGAATGACGTTAGCGATTGAACCAATGATTAATATGGGCACTTATGAAGTGCGGACTCTTTCGAACAACTGGACGGTAGTAACTTTGGACGCAAAGCTCTCAGCCCATTTTGAGCATACTATTGCCATCACTGATGACAAACCGGAGATACTGACGAAAGTTGGTAGTAAGAGCTAGTAGTAATACCCGGTGCTTTATTCCAGATAACGGAGGGCAGGTAATCGATGACGGAATCAGTAGCATCTATTGATGGATTTGAGACTGCCGGTAATCGGTTGTCGGAAGCTGGTGTGCGGAATATGGTACAGATCGGGCATTTGGTAAGTTCAATTAAAGGCCGCGACCGGGGTAAGTATTACCTGGTAGTGGATATATTAAGTCAATCAATGGTATTGGTAGCCGATGGAGAAGAGCGAAAAGTAGAAAATCCAAAGCGTAAAAATATTAAGCATCTTCATTTTTTTGAAACTACCGCTGGTAATGTATCGAATAAATTTATGAGTGGTAGACGGGTTACCAACATGGATATTCGAAATGAAATCAAGAGTCTCGCTGATAATTAGGTGTTCATTTTAATTTAAGGGAGGTTGGTCAGAAACCTAATGTCGAAGAATGATGTAATTGAAGCCGAGGGTACTGTCATTGAGCCTTTACCGAACGCGATGTTTCGCGTAGAGCTGCAGAACGGTCATAAAGTGCTGGCGCATGTTTCGGGTAAGATCAGGATGAACTTTATTCGGATCCTTGCCGGTGACCGGGTGACGGTTGAGTTGTCTCCATATGATTTAACCCGCGGACGGATTGTTTATCGCTACAAATAAAGAAGCAATTTGATGTGACAAATGTTACGGGCCAGGCTACAAATCAGAACTTAAAAATGTATGTAGTTTGTTTAAAGTGGATACTATGTTATTGGAAATATATAGAATCAGTATAATACCGTCAGTCGTACGACGACTAATGGTCGAATTGGAGGGTTTACGGTGAAAGTCAGGCCATCCGTTAAGCCCATCTGCGAGAAATGCAAAATCATCCGCAGGAAGGGTAAAGTTATGATCATATGTGAAAATCCCAAACATAAGCAGGTCCAAGGGTAAAACCGGGAGGTGTGAAATAGTATATGGCACGTATTGCAGGCGTTGACTTACCAAGAGATAAGCGGGTAGAAATTGCCCTTACCTATATATTTGGCATTGGTAAGCCCACGTCCCAGGAAATCCTGGATCAGACCAATGTTAACCCCGACACCCGGGTTAAAAATTTGACAGAGGAAGAAGTAAACCGGTTGCGGGAAGTTATCGAGAAGAACCACAAGGTGGAAGGCGACTTACGACGCGAATTAGCTTTAAATATTAAGCGATTGATTGAAATCGGTTGCTACAGGGGGTTAAGACACCGTCGTGGCATGCCGGTACGGGGCCAGCGGACCAAGACTAATGCCAGGACGCGCAAGGGAGCGCGTAAAACTGTCGGTGTCCGTAGAAAAAAATAGGTTAAAGGAGGTTATTAAATGGCGCGTCGCGTAACCAGGACGAAGAGACGTGAACGTAAAAATATTGAATCAGGGGTTGCGCATATTAAGTCCACTTTTAATAATACCATAGTTACTATTACCGATACTAAAGGTAATACGTTATCCTGGGCAAGCGCCGGTGGAGTAGGCTTTAAGGGCTCAAGGAAAAGTACACCCTTTGCGGCCCAAATGGCAGTTGAGAAAGCGGCCAAAGAAGCCATGGAACATGGTTTAAAACTGGTCGAAGTAATGGTTAAGGGACCTGGATCTGGAAGAGAAGCAGCTATTCGCTCTCTCCAAGCGGCTGGACTGGAAGTGAATTTGATCAAAGACGTTACTCCAATTCCTCATAACGGATGCCGGCCGCCAAAGCGCCGGAGAGTTTAAGGAGGTTTGCTGCTATGGCTAGATATACAGAGGCAGTATGCAGGCTTTGCCGCCGGGAGGGGCTGAAACTATACCTAAAAGGAGACCGTTGCTATACGACAAAGTGTGGTGTTGACCGCCGGACCTATGCCCCAGGGCAACACGGTCAGGGACGTAAGAAGGTTTCAGAGTACGGCCTGCAACTGCGGGAGAAACAAAAAGCCCGGCGTATTTACGGAATTTTGGAAGGCCAATTCAGACACTACTTTGACAAGGCCGAAAGACAACCAGGTGTTACCGGTGAGAACCTGTTGCGTTTGCTTGAAAGGCGTCTTGACAACGTTGTTTACCGTCTGGGTCTCGGGGCATCCCGGAACGAAGCCAGACAACTGGTGCGGCACGGGCATTTTACCGTTAACGGACGTAAGGTAAACATACCTTCTTTTTTGCTTCGGGTTGGCGACGTGGTTGCTGTACGGGAAAAAAGCAAAGAATCACCCAGGGTTAAAGAGTTAATGGAGCGGGCAGCCGATCGTACTCCACCAGCATGGCTCGAGTTTGATGCTGACCAGACTAGCGCCCGAGTGGTGGCCATCCCCACACGGGATCAGATTGATGCTCCAGTTGAGGAGCACTTGATTGTCGAACTTTACTCCAGGTAGGCCATTTTGGTCGTTGGTCGTTAGTCGTTAGGTGGTTTGTTGGAATTTACATCCGCGAATCCCCATGCCAACTACAACAACCCAACCCAACCACTAACCACCAAAAAGGAGGGTGACCGTCCGTGCTTGAAATTGAAAAGCCAAAAATTGAGATCGTACAGATGAACGACGAATACACTTATGGAAAGTTTACTGTAGAGCCATTGGAAAGGGGTTATGGTATTACACTTGGTAACTCGTTGCGCCGCATTCTGCTTTCTTCCCTGCCGGGCGCTGCGGTAACTTCGGCAAAAATTAACGGAGTGCTGCATGAATTTTCGACCGTACCAGGTGTATATGAAGATGTTACGAATATTATATTAAACCTCAAGAACTTACGTTTAAAACTATATAGTGACGAGGAAAAGATCTTACGGATTGAGGCCGAAGGTGAAGGCCCGATAAGGGCTTCTAACATTATCGGTGACTCTGATGTGGAGATATTAAACCCGGAATTGATCATTGCCACTCTGGCCGAAAATGCCAGCCTTTCCATGGATATTACTGTATCCATAGGACGCGGATATGTCTCGGCAGAACGGAATAAAAAGGGAGAACATATTATCGGGGTGATCCCGATGGATGCGGTGTTCTCACCGGTACGAAAAGTTAATTATAATGTGGAAAATACACGGGTTGGGCAGATTACCGACTATGATAAACTAACCATTGAAGTCTGGACCGATGGAAGTATGAGGCCTGACGAGGCTATCAGCCTCTCGGCTAAAATCATGATTGAACACCTGCGCCTCTTTGTAGGACTTACCGAGACAGTAGGTGATGTAGAAATCATGGTGGAAAAGGAAGAGGAGCAAAAGGATAAAATCCTGGAAATGACTATCGAGGAAATGGACTTGTCTGTGCGCTCATATAACTGCCTGAAGCGGGCTGGAATAAATAGCGTGGAAGAACTGATTCAGCGCAACGAAGAAGATATGGTGAAAGTAAGAAATCTGGGAAAGAAATCCCTTGAGGAAGTAGTAAACAAGCTAAGTGAACTGGGCCTCTCGCTTAAAAAGAAAGAAGAGTAAGGGAGGGAATTGGGAATGAGCTACCAAAGGTTAGGATTAAAAACTAGCCACCGTAAAGCTATGTTGCGGAGCTTGGTCACATCGCTCTTTCGTCATGAACGGATTAATACCACCGAAACCAGGGCTAAAGAAGTAAAAAGTATTGCTGAAAAACTGGTTACCTCGGCCAAGAGTAACGATCTGGCAGCCCGGCGTCAGGCGTTGGCATACTTATATGAGGAAGATGTTGTGCGCAAACTTTTCGACAAGATTGCGCCAAAATACGACGGCAGAGCGGGAGGATATACCAGGATCATTAAAACCGGTTACCGACGTGGAGATGGCGCGCCAATGGTTATTTTGGAATTAGTTTAAATTTGTGAAAACAGTATTTATTAAGGTTAAGGATCTTACTTATGTTTATCACCGTGGCGGGGTGTCAGAGCAAGTTGCTTTGTCAAGAGTTGAGTTGGAGATTAAAAAAGGTGAATTTCTTGCTCTGGTCGGACCGAACGGATCAGGAAAATCTACGCTGGCTAGACATCTCAACGCTTTGCTATTACCGACGGAAGGTGAGGTCCTGGTAGATGGGATGGACACACGACGATCTGAGAATCTATGGGAGATCAGGCGGCGTGTCGGGATGGTCTTTCAAAACCCGGACAATCAAATTGTCAGCTCGCTGGTAGAGGAGGATATTGCTTTTGGTGCGGAAAATCTAGGGGTACCATCAGAAGAGGTACGGGCCAGGGTAGATGAGGCAATAACCATGACCGGGTTGTCAGGTTATCGGAATCATGCTCCGCATCTCCTTTCCGGTGGGCTAAAGCAACGGCTGGCTATCGCCGGTGTACTGGCTATGCGGCCGGACTGCCTGGTTCTCGACGAACCGGGCGCTATGCTGGATCCATCCGGCCGCTGCGAGCTGATGAATACATTGATCAGGCTGAGAGATTCCATGGGTGTTACGATTGTGCTGCTTACTCACCAAATGGAGGAGGCTGCGAAGGCTGACAGAATGATTGTTATGTCCGAAGGCAGTCCCTTACTGTTAGGGACGCCTGCTGAAGTGTTTCTAAATGATGAACTGCTGCAGGATTTAGGGTTGGAACTGCCCGTTGCGGCTAAAATTGCCCGTCGCCTTAGGAGGCGGGGCTTTTTAGTACCAAAAGACATTGTGACTGTTGGGGATATGGTGTCATACCTATGTCGATAATCAAGGCTGAAAACCTAACGCATGTTTATGCCCGGGGTACTCCATTTGAAGTCACCTCTTTGCAAGACATTTGTTTAGAAATTCAACAAGGCGAGTTTTACGCGTTAGTCGGGTCGACCGGCTCCGGCAAATCCACTCTAGTGCAACTTTTAAACGGTATTATGACACCCACTGGTGGGAACCTCCGGGTATGTGGAGTCGATGTTTCAGATCGTGTATTGCGCCGCGAACTGTGGCGTAAGGTAGGACTGGTATTTCAGCAGCCCGAGCAACAGCTTTTTGAGGAAACAGTAAATGAAGATGTGGCTTTTGGCCCGAGAAATTTAGGCCTTGGTGTTTTAGAAGTCGGAGAGCGGGTAGCGGACGCGTTGCGTCTGGTTGGCCTTGAACCGAATAGGGTTGGCCGGATGTCTCCCTTTCGTTTGAGCGGGGGGATGCGCAGAAAGGTTG